>JAOZJV010000220.1:0-5405 GCA_029935695.1 Candidatus Krumholzibacteriia bacterium
GAAAAACTTGATGATCAATCCCTGGCTGTCCAGAGCTTCCTTCAGGATGGGCACCACCCAGTCAGGAAATTTCACCAGAACGAAGTTGGCTTCCGACTCAAAAGCCTGGCAGCCCAGACCGCGGAAAAGTTCATACATTTTCTGCCTGTCCGAAGCCATGCGAGCGGCGATGTCGGCATAATATTCCGGACTGTTTACAGCGGCCAAAGCCAGCTGCTCACTGATCCGGTTGTATCCCAGATTGCGGGCGCAGAATTTTTGGAATCCACCAAGACCCTCGCCAATTACACCGTACCCGATGCGCACACCGGCCATGGCAAAAAGTTTGCTGAAAGTGCGCAGGAAAATCAGGTTCGGGTACTGGTCCGTCAGCCCGCCAAAATCATCCACTTCACCTGCAGTGTGTCCGAAGTAGGCCTGGTCCAGCATCACCGGCGTATCGCGGTAGGCTTCCAGAATCCGCAACAGATCTTTACGGGCCAGCACATTACCGGTGGGATTGTTGGGCGAAGCGATCAGGACGATGCCGGGGTTGTGCTCTTCCTTCATGTTGATCAGGGCGTCCACGTCGAATTCATAACGCTCGTCAGTTTCCACCAGGGGAAACTGCACCGTGATACCGCCGACCTCGTCAGCGATGGCCGTGTAGTACCACCAGCTGGCCGAGGGAATCAAAATGGTGCGTCCCTTATCCAGGAAATAATGCACGGCTTCCTTGAGGATGTCTTCGCAGCCGTAACCCAGGATGATGCGTTTTTCATCGACCTCATGCAGCTTGCTCAGGTGCACCGACAGATCGCTGTAGTTGCCCTGTTTGAAGGCGCGCGTATAGTTGAACAGCAATTCCTTGTCGGCCTCATGCAATACTTTCAGGCATGCTGGCGCGGGGCCGTATCGGTTCTCGTTGCGATCGAAAAGGATTGGTTCAGGCTGATTCATATAAATCCCCACAAAGCTGGGCCTTCCTGCAAAGGCCTCTCAAAAAAATGAACCAGGAAGCCTGATTCACAAATCGTTCGACTAGTCAGGTGGAAAGTAAACTCTCATAAGTGAAAACTCAATTCAAACTATCATCATTACAGTTTGTTAATTTAGAACATCCTTAACAGTAAAAAGATCAAGTCTGGCTACCGGGCTGCATTTTGTTTACTATCCGACAGTAAAATCAAACCGTGAATCCCCAAAAGGCAGGAATCCCCATGTCCACAAAACCCAGTAAAAATCTGGATGTTTTCGATAATCCCAATCCCGAGCGGGATTATGAAATTGAATTCGACTGTCCCGAGTTCACTTGTTTATGCCCTCTGACAGGCCAGCCCGATTTCGCCCATTTTCAGATTTCCTACGTGCCCAATAAAAAATGCGTGGAACTGAAAAGTTTGAAAATGTACCTCTGGTCCTACCGCGACGAAGGGGCTTTCCATGAAAAAGTCACCAACCAGATTCTTGATGATCTGGTGGAAGCGGTCAATCCTCGCATGATGGAAGTCAAAGGTGAGTGGTTTGTTCGCGGTGGCATCACCACCTATGTGACGGTTAGCCACGTGGATGAAAACTGGGGATAATCAGGCCCTGATGATCGGCAGAAGGCGCTGACAGCCAAGGCATTCAGCGCCTTCTGTAAGATCCACCCGGGCCTGGGTGCCTGCCCGGTTGATGACCACCCTGCCACAACCCGGACAAACCGTGTCGCGTCCATCTTCTCCCCCGACATTTCCCAGATAAACCCAGGACAGTTTTTTCCGGGCCAATTCCAGAGCCTTCAGCAAGGTGCTGTGTGGTGTGGGGGGCGCATCCATTTTCCAGGCAGGATAATAGGCAGAAAAGTGCAGGGGTATGTCCGCATCAAGATCCGCCACAAAATCCACGAGGCCATTGATTTGTTCATGAGAATCGTTGTGGCCGGGGATCAGCAAATTAGTCAATTCAAGGTGCACCCCTGCAGCGTGGAATTGCCGGATGGCACCCAGCACCGGTGCAAGTTCGGCTTTGCAAATCTTTCTGTAAAAATCATTATCCATGGCTTTTAAATCGATATTGGCGGCATCAATGAAAGGCAAGAGCTCCGCCAGGGGCTCTGGATTCAGAAAACCATTGGTCACCAGAACATTTTTCAACCCGGCATCCTTAGCCTTGCGGGCGGTGTCCCGCACAAATTCGAACCACACCAGAGGCTCGCTGTAGGTGTAGGCAATTCCCAGCGAATTGCGGCTCAAGGCCACCTCAACAACCTGCTGGGGTGTGGTGGTGCTGGTGACCTGTTGCTGCCCCTGGCTGATGTTCGCATTCTGGCAAAACATGCAATGCAGATTGCATCCGGGCGCCGCCACCGAAAGAATTTGCCGGCCCGGATGGAAATGATACAGTGGTTTTTTTTCAATGGGATCCATCCCCGCGGCCACCAGTTCGCCATAGTGCAGCGGATGCATGAAGCCATCGCAATTGGTGCGCGTTCCACAGGGCCCATTTTGACCAGGTTTCAAAGTGCAGGCGATGGGACACAATTCACATTTCACTTTGCCATCGGATTGAGGATGCCACCAGGCCGCCTTGATCATTGCTCATCCTCCTCCAGATTTTGCCGGACCAATCGGGCATTGCGCTGCATGCCTTCGGGATGGCAGCGCCAGATGGGAGTCTTCTTGAAGTGCAGGCGGAAATCTTCAGGTGAAATCTTTTCGAGGTCGGCCAGCGTCAAATCCCCGTAGTGATCAAGTGTGCCGTAGGCTTCATTCACCGCAGGCAAAGAATCAGCACGATCCGCAGCCCGATTGTTCCAGGGGCAAACCGCCTGGCAGATGTCACAGCCAAAGAGCAGGCCGCCTTGCAAGTGGGACGATTCCTCAGGTGCAGCCCCCCGCCATTCGATGGTCCAGGAAGACAAGCATAGGTTGGCATCCAGCCCCTTGATCAGGTCCAGAGCACCGGTGGGGCATGCATCCAGACAACGGGTGCATGAGCCACAGAGGTTGACCGGCGCAATGGCTGGCGGGTGAAGCCGGCGTTCTGCAGCAGTGTAAAGGGCGTCGGCGGCAGGCAGACCAGCTGTGGGTAAATCATCCAGCGAAAGATTGGTCAGAGCCACCCCCAGGAACATTCCGGAACCCATTTTTTCATGAATCAGGCATTGGTTATGCCCAAGAAAACCGAGGCCCCCAAGCCAGGCGTACTCACGCTCCAGGTATGGGCCGGTGTCAGTGGATGGAAAGGCCTCCAGGCCGGGAATTTTTTCTTTCAAACCAACGATGACCTGACGCATGGACTTCAACAGAACATCATGATAATCCCTGCCCCGGGCATAGCGGGAGACTCGCTGGGTCCACGGACCATCCAGAGGCAGATCACCTCCGGCAGAAGGATCCTCATCACCAGCTGGCCAGCCGGCAGTGTAGCGGTGGGCCATGACCAGAATAGACTGGGCCCAGGGGTTTTTCAGATTGGGGTTGGCACGATTTTCCGGTTCGCGTATCAGATATTCCAAGCCTCCGTGGCGGCCATCTTTCACCCATTTCATCCATTGCTCACCATGGGGAAGCGGGCAGGGTAATTTTACGGCTCCCACAATTTCAATGCCGGCTGCAGGGCACAGCTCTGCCAGCCAATCCTTCAGGTGGTTGGCAGACACCGAAACAGGCTGGATGCCATCCCGGCTTTTCAACCGCCGCACATCCTGGCAAGGGTAGCATCATACTGGTCCAGCAGGCGGGTCATGAGGTCAGCCACCGAAGGAATATCGTCGATAAGTCCGGCCACCTGCCCAATTTCCAGTTCACCGTTTTCAAGATCTCCCTCCAGCATTCCAGCCCGGGCTCGGCCTGTGCCCAGCAAACTGACCAACTCTTCGCGGCTGGCACCACTGGCCTCCAGATCCATCACTGTTTCGCGGAAATAATTGTTCAACAGCCGCACCGGCACATGGGTCTTGAGCACCAGACGGGTGTCGCCAGCACCGGCTTCCACCACGGCATCTTTAAATTTGGCATGACCGCTGCTCTCCTGGGTGATGGCAAAGCGCGAACCGATTTGCACACCTTCGGCACCAAGAGCCTGGGCTGCTGCCATCTGGCTTCCGGTGGCAATACCACCGGCGGCAATAACGGGAATTTTCACAGCTTTGGTGCATTCGGGAACCAGCACCATGGTGGTGATTTCTTCCCGGCCATTATGACCACCGGCTTCAAATCCTTCCACCACCACAGCGTCGCAGCCCGCATCTTCACACTTGATCGCCAAGTCGGCGCTGGCCGCCACGTGCACCACCACACAACCGGCTTTTTTTAATGGTCCGATGGCGCGTTTGGGTGAACCCGCAGAGGTGAAAAAAATCTTGATGTCTTCCTCAAGGGCCACCTCCATGCTCTCTCTTGCCTGAGAAAACAACAGGGGCAGATTCACACCGATGGGTTTGTCGGTCAGCAACCGGGCTTTGCGAATTTGATCCCGCAACAAATCCGGGCGCATACTTCCCGCACCAATGAGGCCCAGGCCTCCGGCACCCGAAACGGCGGCCGCCAGTTTGGCGCCGCTGTTGTACACCATACCACCCTGAATGATGGGGTGTTCGATACCGAGAAGATTACAAAGGCGGTTGTCTTTCCAACGTGACGTCATGCGATTCTCCTGAATGGGATGTTGGGTTGTGGCGACTCACAAGATACCCACAGAGCAGGGCCGGGACCAAGGGCTATCCAGATGATCAGAGCCCCAAATCATCCCCCACAGGGACCAATGCCGCCAGCACATGGGCAATAACTTCATCCCGCTCAATCCCCAGATCTGCCGCGCCTTCGTCGATATCTTCCCGACTGACCTTGGCTGCAAAATCTTTCTTCTTCAACTTCTTGCGCACTGACTTGACCTTCACCTGGGCAATTTTCTTATCAGGCTGGACCATGGCGCAGGCCATGCAAAAACCACACAACTCATCCACAGCGAACAACCAGCGGGCACAGTCGTCTTCCCGTAGCACGCCGGTGTATGGAGCATGTGATAAAATGGTCCGCACAAATTTATCGTCGTACCCGCGCTCGCGAAGAATTTCGGCACCCTTCAACGGATGATCCGGTGCTTCGGGATACATTTCATAATCAAAATCATGAAGCAACCCAACGGTACCCCAATATTCAGGATCGCCTCCGGTGCGTTCAGCAGCAGCCCGCATGGCAGCTTCCACTGCGTAAGCGTGACGACGCAAACCTTCGGTTTTGGTGTATTGGTGCAACAATTCAAGCACTGCGGAACGTTGGAATAAGTCACTCATTAGCTCTCCATAAAGGTTCGGGTTGTTTGAACGCACCCTATCACAATTTTAGTTCCTTGGCATGAGTGTTGAGCCATTTTCGGACATTTTCATAATCGGGATTATAACGTTTCACCAAGGCCCAAAACATTTTACCGTGGTTCCA
>JAOZJV010000220.1:5415-6547 GCA_029935695.1 Candidatus Krumholzibacteriia bacterium
CTTCATGCACCACAATGGCGTCCAGAATTTCCGGCGGGGCCAGGATCAATCGATAGCAGAAAGACAAAGTCCCCTGAAATGAACAACTTCCCCAGCGAGAGGTCCTTTCCCCCACAATAACCCGCGAGGGAACCAAACCAGTGATCTCCGACCACACGGCCACCCGCTCCTGAAAAACAGCCTTGGCTTCCTTTTTGAAAAATTTTATCAAAGCCGGCAGTGGTTGCATCACTTCATCCGGTGGAAGCTCCATTTTCAACACCCCGTCTTCAGCCGTAACCCTGCCCCTGCTGCGTCCCGCCGGCAGCACAGAAATTTCTATCCGGTGCAATACGCCCTTAAAAAGAACCGTGCTGCCAGTGGCAAATTGTCGAATCACCGGGCCATTCCAAACCGCATCATTCTCAATTTTTTCTTCGAGCCAATCTTCCCACTTTCTGAAAAGATCATCAATTCCAGCCAAAGAACCTTTGGATGGAATGGTAACCACAACACCCTGTTCCGGACTGATTGTCACCCTCCGGTTACGAGCCCGGGGATGTCTGCGCACCCTGTATTTCAGGGTGCGTCCTTTGATCAGGGCCACATGAGTTTTCTTCAATACAGCTACCTTTATCTTTTTGCTTATCTTTGCAGATCCCGTGACGATAACCATATCAGTCAAAACGGGAGGTTTATGACGTGAATATCGACAATGATTATCCTTTGGTCACGTTCTTGATCAAAGAAAGCCAGTATGCCATATCCGCTAAACATGTCAGCAATATGGTTGCGGTGCCACCCACCAGGCCCGTGCCCCATGCACCGTTCTATGTGCGGGGAATCATCAATCTTCGCGGCAAAGTTCTGCCATTGATCGATTTGCGGCTGAGATTGGGTTACACTTCTTCGGAATCCGAGTTAAGCGATTTTTGTGCCATGCTGAACCAGCGGGAACAGGATCACCGCAACTGGCTGAACGAACTGGAAGCTTCGGTGCAGGAAGAACGGGATTTCCCTCTCACCACCGATCCACACAAATGCGCCTTCGGCAAGTGGTACGACAACTACGAAACAGAAGACCTGAGTGCCAAAGCCATCCTCCGAAAATTTGACCGGCCTCACCAGAGAATTCACGCCCTGGCCCACCGGG
>JAOZJV010000781.1 GCA_029935695.1 Candidatus Krumholzibacteriia bacterium
GTTAGACCAGATTCTGGAATCTCGGGACCGGCTTGAGTTACCACCTGCTGATTTTGCCGAAGATCTGTTTGATCAGCGGCTTATGGAAAGAGCTGAATCCAGCAACAACCCTCAGAGCACCCCTGAGTATGCTCAACTTCAAGCGGCCACAGCCCGGGCTGATGAGTTGGAGAAGAAACTGGCGGCCAAGGAACTGGCCCTGAAGAACACCCAACTGGCGGCGGCCAAAAAAATCAGGAAAACCGCAGTTGAACCATCTGCCCCCCAAGCTCCTGCCGCTGCAGATGCAGAAGTTGTGGCCTTGCAATCGGCCATTGTTGCCTTGAAAAAGGAAGTCAAAGAAAACCACCAGGATCGTAATCGGTACCGGCGCCTGTTCCGGAATGCTGTAAGTGACAGCGAGGCTGCCGCGAAAGAAAATCTGGAAATTCGTGCCGAACTGGAAGCAAATCTGGCTGCCACCGAAGAGTTGGTGGATGATGCGCCAGAATTACTGTCGGATGAGTTGGTCGCTACCAATCACCCGGTTATGGTGCCGGTGTTTTCAGACCGATTCAAATCGAGTTTGAGTCGACTGCCTGAGGCCGTTACCCGGAAAACCGTGCATTTGGCAGGACGTTTGGCCGCTGGTGAAGAGGCGGCTTTTCAGGGTTCGAAACGGTTGGTGGCAAATCGCAAAATTGTCAGGCAGAGAATTGGGGCTTATCGGCTGTTGTTCATGATGAAGGACAAGGAGCTGGTTGTGCTTGAATGCGTGCATCGGCGAGATTTGGTTAAGGCCGTGGGAAGATGTTCTGCATTCTGACCACTGACCTTTTATAATTCACCATGGACCTAATTTCCGGGCTTGGTTTTTTGACCATCATTTTCAGGGAGAAATCGAATGTCGAACACAGGAAGAAACGAACCTTGTCCTTGCGGAAGTGGCAAGAAATTCAAAAAGTGCTGTCAGAAAAATCAACCTTCCATGCAAGAGACCGACACCAGTGTTTGGCATGAAATCAAACGCACAGAAGATAAACTTCTCGACGTTCTGGCAGATTACTATTCGTCCCAATTTGGGAAGGAGGCCTTGCTTTTCAGCTGGGATGAATTCACCATATGGAACGCTTGGCCTCTGGACCTGGAATCGGGAACTGACGAAGATCTGCAAGTTACCTTTTTTCCCTGGTTCATTTTCAACTGGATTCCCGACAATCTCGAAATTGAGGAAAACCTGGAATCCATCCCCGGTATTGATCCTCAAGCTCAACTGAGAAAACTGCCAGAAATGACCATTGCCGCCCACTATCTCCGAAAAAAACACTACAATCTGACTTCATTTGAAAAAGACTTTATCGAGTCTAATCTGAAAGAACAGTTGAGTTTTTTCCTTGTCGAAGAATTTGTTTCAGAAAACAAGATGAAAGTTAAAGACATTCTTCAGGATAAATCCGTCATAGTTTTCGAAGAAGAAGCAGTTCTGAGTTATGACAAGGATGATATTTTTCTGGGTAAAGCAATCTCCGTACGTGGTGAATCTGTTTTGACGGGGAATGGCAGCCTGGTGCTCCCCAACACCTTCCTGCCTCAAATTCTGGATTTCAGGGACTGGATGAGAACGGGTAAAAAACAGATAACACCGGAGGTTTTATTTGACTACGACATTGAAATCAGGAAATTTTACTTAAGCCTTCGGGGTGAAATCCTTAACTCTGAGCCTGCCAAATTGACCAACACAGACGGCGAAGCATTTCACTTTTCAATCCTAAAATATAACCTGAATTGTTCCCTGGAAGAAGCCGCACAATTGGTGGCCCCTCTTGCCTTTGAAGATGATGTGGAAAAATTGCGGGTAAGAGCTGAAAAAGA
>JAOZJV010000782.1 GCA_029935695.1 Candidatus Krumholzibacteriia bacterium
GGTTGATTTTCGGCGGTTTCCCCTGTTTGGTTTTCTGTTCCTGGAGACACCTGCCGCACGGACCGAAGAATTAGACGCTATTCTGGTTTCGGATTTGCGGGAGTTTATCGAGGAGTGCGGCGGCTGATTGGCCCGGCACGATTCAGAACCTGCTCTCGCCCAAAGACAGAGCTCCAAACCGGCCGGGCTTAATCCCCCACCTTGATCAATCTTCTCGCTGGCAGGCTAGTTGTGGCGCTGCCGATCTGTTTTCCGGTTGGTCACCGTCAGGTGGTACATCACCTGGACTGTGTCGTTATAGGGCTCACCAAAATCGGCTGACAGGAAGATCGTGTGCCGACCGACCGAGAGTGGTGGCAGCATGGCGTAGTAGCCATCGGCTACCGCGTCATTTTCGTACGTCCCGGCCCCGATGTCATAGCCGAAGAAGGTGAACATGTTGTCTTCGGGCAGGGTATAGCCGAAGAGTCCAGGTGGGGTTGCAACCCGAAAATCTTCGATGTTCTGGAGGCGTTGTCCGTCGACTTCGAGGATTATATTGGAGACGAGTTCATCCATTAAAAAGGCCGAGACGTCCCGCAGTTCGGCCTCATCGGCACCGTCGCCCATCTGGAGCGAGGTGAAGAAGCCGGCCAGGTCGATGAATATCATCTTGCCGTTGGGAATGTTCGCCGTGCGTTCCCACTGTCCGTAGTAGGCGGGCGCCAGGAACCAGACGGGACCGGACTGGCCCCAGTCGACGTCGTCGCCAGAGTCATCCAGGCCATAGTAAGACGCGTCTTTGTCGGTTGAAATTTCGCTTGTGGTTTGGGCTGGAGACAGGGGGTTGGTTGCCTCTACAGAGCAGCCGACAAAACAGGCCATGGCGGCGATCACGAGTAGCAATCCGAATAGATTTTTCATTTTCTGAACCTCTCGCTGATGAAATCAGGCAAAAGGGGCGTATTCCCCCTCCATAATGGGTCGCGGAAATGATCACTGAAATGTGAAGTGGAAATTTGTCAATTCTTGCCAATGATCTCGCTTGAGATGGCAAGGGGTTATGGCGCATTGCCCTGGGCGCATTGCCCTGGGTTGATTCAGATCTCCATATCCTATATAATCACACTGGGGATTGAGGAGACCAATTTTGCACCCCAAGGTGTTGGACTTCTACCCCGACAACAGCAATCGCCGAACGACATCGAATTTATTCAAAAAGGGGAAATGATGAACTCAAAGCTATTGCAGTTCTCGTTACTGGTCACTTTGCTGATCGTTAGTGCCGCACCTGCTGCCGCGCAGTGGCCACCCGAAAACAGTTTTGGCCTGAATAACGAAATTGATTTCATGGGGTACTGTCTTTACGAAAGTGGTGAGCCGACCCTGTCCATGCTGCTGTATGTGACCAAACCGGTGAATCCTGATTTTGAATCAAGCGGCAGCCGGGCGGTCCAGAACGTCAGTGGCTTCGAGTGTAGCCTGGTGGAATCAGGGAACGTCGTGATCACTGGCGTGCGGTTTCCCGTGGAGGCCATGAACCTGGGGACCAACACGAATTTGATCGTGGGTTATAATGTACCTGTGCCGGTGGTGGTCGATGACATTACGGTTCTGGCCACAATTGATTTCACGGTGATTCCCACGGTGAATGAAAAGGTGGCTGCACCGACAGCTGTCTCACCGCTGCCCTGTGATAACGCCCATTCCTTTTTCTTTCTGGTCCCGACCCAGCGCCCATCCATTGCCGGATCGATGGCCTATCTCGATGCTGATGATACGGATGATCCCCTGATCGCCGCCGTCAGCATGGTCGGTGACGATTACCCCGATTTTTGGGTGGCCAAGGATTTTGTGGCGACCGAATATCAG
>JAOZJV010000783.1 GCA_029935695.1 Candidatus Krumholzibacteriia bacterium
GGCTCGGGCTTTACCTGGGGAGCCAATCTTATTCGGTGGTGATTCCGTCGGAATCGGGTAATACAACAAAAAAGCCAGGCCCTCAGGGACCCGGCTTTTTTGCTGTTCTCAATAACGAGCTACAGTTCTTCGGCGTTGGCCTCACTGCCCTCGCGGGCCTGCAGGATGCATTTGACCTTAAAACTAAGGGACATGATTCCCACAGCCAGGCGCTCGTTGCGTACGGCAACTCCCTCAGGGACCTTCAGGTCCGTGGGGGCAAAATTGAAGATCCCAATGATTCCCGCCTTTACCAACCGGTCAGCGACCACCTGGGCAGCGGCCGCCGGTACCGTCAGGATGACGATCTTGATTTTCTCCCGCTGGATGACCTCTTCCAGATCGTCCATGTCCTGCACGGGTTGGCCCCGCATCTCCAGGCCGATGAGCTTGGGGTTGGTATCGAAAATTCCCTTCACGGGGAAACCCTGCAGATCCAGGTTCTGGTAGTTGGCCAAAGCCTGTCCCAGATGCCCAGCACCAATGATTGCCGTGGGTTGCGGCTGAGAGATACCAATGATTTTCTCGAGGGCCGGCACCAACTTAGCCACCTGATACGGACGACCAGGCCGGCTGAAACCGCCAAAATAATGAAAATCATGACGCAACTGACTGGCTTTGATATCTAGTGATTCGGCCAACTGGCGGCTGGAAACATCTTCCACACCGATAGCCTGCAACATCTTTAACTTCTCGAGATACAAGGGCAGACGGTGAATCGTCGCATCCGGTACATCACAGCTTTTGCGGTTCTTCGTCACCCTGCCGCCTCCACGGTTGTTATTTTATTAACTGTTAACACAGGGAACTTCACAAAAGTGTTACCCATTTGTCAACCTACAATATATTGATTGTTAAATATCGTCAAGTTCCATATAAGACAAATCCGGTTATCATCCCAACGGCTTAGCAGGCTGTTGAAAAACTCATTCTGGTGGCAGGTGCGCCTTGCCGAGCCGAGATCAAGGCGCGGTTTCGCCGCCGTAGCCATAGCTACGGCAAGAAATCGCAACGCCGAGCTCGGTTTGGCAAGGCGTGCATGACGCCGGGAGGAGTTTTTCAACAGTCTGCTAGTGCCCAACATTATCTGGAGCTTTGGCGGTTCGGTTTCTATCTTTGCACCGAGCAAAGACCGGCTCGCTGAAATCGCGTCGGGAGATTACCCTTTTTTCAGAGGATCCGTGCCCATGGACCAACCCTATGCCATCACCGACCCCTGGCTGCTGCAACCATTGCCTGCTTATGGCACTCTGACTCCCGCAGACTACGCTGAGCTGGGCTTTATGTGCGGCCTGGAAGTACACCAGCAGCTGCTGACCAAACGCAAACTGTTCTGCCGCTGCCCGGCCGGTCAGTACAACAAAAACGAACATCATGCCGAGATCCTGCGGCACATGCGGCCCACCCTGTCAGAAATGGGTGAATACGACGGTACGGCCCTGATGGAATTCAAGACCCGCAAGAACATCACCTATCTGCTGAACCAGAACACGGTCTGCACCTACGAGATGGACGACGCCCCACCCTTCGAAATTGATCCTCTGGCCCTGGATCGGGCCATCGCCATTTCCATGCTCATGGACCTGAACATCGTGGGCGAAGTGCACATTACGAGAAAGCAGTATCTGGACGGCAGTATTCCCACCGGCTTCCAGCGCACAGCCATCATCGGCACCGACGGCGATATTCCTTTCGGTGAGCGGATGATCCATATCCGGGCCCTGAGTATCGAAGAAGACAGCTGCCGTGAAGTCAGCGACAAGGGCCACGAGCGCATTTACCGCACTGACCGCCTGGGCATGCCCCTGATC
>JAOZJV010000784.1 GCA_029935695.1 Candidatus Krumholzibacteriia bacterium
CAAACAGGCACACAAAATGCCTTATACAAACCAAAGCCAAAATGAAATGGCGGTCGAAGCGGCAGGGATGCAGTGGAAACCAGGTGGAGCGGGTTGTCGATGAGATGGCCGAAGCGTACGAAGCGGAATGGGCCGAATTCCCTGCCATGCTTCACCTGGTTTCAAAAGTTCGATGAGGCGGAAACAGAAAAGCCTGTGACCGCCGGGCCAGCGACGCGGCACTCGTCTCATGAACCAACTTTCGAGTTGGAAAGTGCGGTCCGAGTGCAGTGTTTCGTGAATGGATTTTGACGAAGGCAGTGATGGGATTGGTTAGCTCAAATCGGTAGAGCACAGAACATGAGATTCTGGAGTTGCGGGTTCGAGTCCCGCACCAATGAAACCTCTAAGACAGGTAACCATGACGACTGGAGGGAGCCGGAGAAAGTTTTCCGGTTGGCTGGACGGGGAAGCACTGCGGTGCAACCTCCGACAGCAGCGCTCCGCCTGGCCATGCGGCGTCCGGATACCGTTGCGACGAGCTGATGATTGCGGGCATAGGAATCGGGTCCAAAAATGGAACTTTTCATTGCGGCAGATCAGAGGCAGGCGCAACTCAAGAGACGCTCCGCTTTGCGGGTGTGATCGGCGAATGGATGCCGGCTCCTGAAAGTTGCTTCAAAAAAATCATGTCCGGTGTGACCAATAGAATTGTCCCCCAGCATAAATAACCCTCGTGAAAGGAGGAAGAGATGTTTTTCATGAGCAAGGTAGAAATCAGATCATTCGAAACAGGATTGGTCTTCAACAAAGGCGAGTTTGAGCGAGTCCTGGAGAAGGGATCTCACAGGGTCTCCGATTGGAGTGGAGTCAAAAAACTCTTTGTCCTGGATCGCAGGGTTCCCTGGTTCAGACACTCGGACCTGGATCTGGTCATGGCCTCCGGCGCCCTGGACGGTAAGGCTGATTTTCTGAACCTGGACGACAACCACCGCGCCTTGATTTGGAGCGATGGCAGGTTTATGGGAATTGCCCTGCCTGGTTTGCATGGCCTGTGGAAAGGCCCCAGAGAAACCAGATTTGAAATTGTGGATGTGCGGCAGTCCCGTTTCACCCACACAGATCTGGACAGCATTTTGAATTTTCCGGGTCTCGACCTGGAATTGCAGAATGAGCTGGTTGCAGAAGGCCACGCGGGAGTCCTCCTGAGATCAGGCAAGGACCCTGAAGTCCTGTCCGCCGGACGGTATGCGTTTTGGAAAGGATCGGCTCCGTACACCATCAAGTCACTGGATCTGCGTGAAACAGTGATGGATGTCACCGGCCAGGAAATCCTGACCGGAGACAAAGTGACAGTGCGGCTGAACGCCGTGGTTACGGTTCAGGTGACAGATCCCGAGCTGGCCGTGCGCAAATCCGGCAACCCTCTGCAGGCATTGCACCGAGAAGTGCAGCTGGCCTTGAGGGCTGTGGTGGGAACGCGTGAGCTGGATCGGTTGCTGGTGGAAAAAGACGAAGTGGCGGCCGAACTGGAAGCCATGACTCTTGACCAGGCAGCCAAGCTGGGCATGGACGTCTTGCGGGTGGGTATCCGCGACATCATCCTGCCCGGTGAGATGAAGGATTTGATGAACAAGGTCATCCAGGCAAGCAAGGCGGCTGAGGCCAATTTGATTGAGCGGCGAGAAGAAGTTGCTGCCATTCGAAGCCAGGCCAACACCGCCAGAATTCTGGAAGGCAACCCCACTCTGATGCGGCTGAAGGAGCTGGAAGTGCTGCAGAGCATCGCCAGCAACGGAAAGCTGGAAGTCATCCTGGGTGAAAAAGGGCTGGCCGATCGTGTGATCAATCTGCTTTAGTGGAAGT
>JAOZJV010000221.1 GCA_029935695.1 Candidatus Krumholzibacteriia bacterium
AGTTGTTCAGTGTATGGGGCTCGTTGCCATCCAAAGGAGACTTCATGCGGTCGATGTAGGCGTTGACCTTTTCGGGTTCGAACTCGGCGCAAACCCGATCCCAGGCGCCTTCATCGGTGTTCTCGGATTCATCCTTCAACACACCGAGAGGGAAATAATCCAGCATGTCGTCCACGAGCCAGTCGCGGGCCATGACAGGATCCATTTTCCAGCCTGTGGGGCAGGACGAAACGATTTCCACAAAGCTGTAACCCTTGCCTTCAGTTTGAATTTTCAGGGCTTTGCGGATGGCTTTTTTGGCCTTCATGATGTGCTTGCTGTGCCCGATGGCCACCCGTTCGATGTAGGTCGGTGCAGGCAACGTGGCCAGCATTTCCGCCATCTTAATGGGGTTGCCGTGGGTGGTTTCGATGCGCCCCTGGGGGGTGGTCGTGCTGCGCTGGCCGATCATGGTCGTTGGAGCCATCTGCCCGCCGGTCATGCCATAAATGGCATTGTTGACAAAGAAGACACAGATGTTCTCGCCACGGTTGGCAGCATGAATGGTCTCGGCCGTGCCAATGGCCGCCAGATCGCCATCACCCTGATAGGAAATCACGATGCTTTTGGGGTTGGTGCGCTTGATGGCCGTGGCCACGGCAGCGGCACGCCCATGGGCAGCCTGGAAGTTTCCGCAATCGAAATAGTAGTAGCCGAAGACCGAGCAGCCTACAGGTGAGACAAACACGGTCTCGTCGGTGATTCCCAACTCAACCATGGCTTCGGCAATCATCTTGTGGATATTGCCATGGCCGCAACCGGGGCAATAGTGTGTGGCTTCCTGAGCCCCGCCTTTGCGTTCAAACACCTGATAGAAGGCATCTGGTTTTTCGAAGATTTTCATTACAACTGCCCTCCTTCAAGAATTTTAGTGTACACATCCACCAGTTCCTTACCACCAGGGACCATGCCGCCGCAGCGACCGTAGAAGTGGACGGGAACCTTACCATTGACCGCTAACTGAACGTCTTCGACCATCTGGCCGGTGGACAATTCAGCAGCCAGGAAACTCTGACATTTTTCAGCCAGTTGGCTGATGATTTTTGAGGGGAAGGGCCACAGGGTGATGGGCCGCAGCAGGCCAACCTTCATGCCCTTTTCCCGAGCCTCGTCGATGGTGCTGTAGACGATGCGGGAAACCACACCGTAAGCCACAACGATCAGGTCGGCGTCATCAGTTTTGTATTCTTCGAACAGGACTTCGTTAGCCATGATCTCTTTGTATTTTGCATCCAGCTTCAAGTTGTGCGCTTCCAGATCTTCCGGTTCGAGCACGATGGAGCTGATCAGGTTCTTTTTGGTTGCAGCGGTGCCGTCAACCATCCAGTCCGAATGATCGAACTCGAGGGGCTTGGCCTCGGGCAGGTCCACCACTTCCATCATCTGGCCGGTGATACCATCGGCGGAGATGCAGGCGGGGTTGCGGTACTTGTCAGCCAGATCGAAGGCCTTCATGGTCAGGTCGCACATTTCCTGGGCACCGTTGGGAGCCAGAGTGATCAACCGGTAGTTACCGTGACCGCCACCCTTGGTGATCTGGAAATAATCGCCCTGCTCGGGAGCGATGTTACCCAAACCGGGGCCACCGCGCACAATGTTCACCACGACACAGGGCAATTCGGCGCCGGCGCAGTAGCTGAGGCCTTCCTGCTTCAGACTGAAGCCGGGGCTTGAGGATGCCGTCATGGTGCGAACACCCATGCCTGCCGAACCGTAAACCATATTGATGGCCGAAACTTCACTTTCAGCCTGAATGAACACACCATCAAGAGCCGGAAAGTGCAAAGCTGCCGCGTGGGCAATCTCACTGGCCGGTGTAATTGGGTAGCCGTAATAGGCCCGGCAACCCGCCGCGAGGGCACCTACGATGATCGCATCGTTGCCCTTCATAAACTGTCTTGCCATGGACAATCTCCCGTCAGTTGTCTCGTTAGGGCTTAACGACGATGATAGCGCCCGGTTCGGGGCACGTATAATAACAGAGCGAACAGCCAGTGCAATTCTCACCAATGTAAAAAGCAGGATGATAGCTGGCACTGTTGAGTTTATCGCTGATGGCGATGACACTCTTGGGGCAAACAGCAAGGCATAATTGGCAGCCTTTGCAGAGCTCCGGGTTGACTTCCATGGTGGGGACTTCAACGGTGGATTTGTCGATCATGAAATTCACCTCATACTATGGGTTGCAGGATCGATATGACCCAACCAAGATAATCATTGGCGGGCCGCAGAAAAGAAATGTTTCCTTAAAAACAACTGGTCATTCCGGAGGAAAAAACCCCGGAATGACCGTTTCCCTGAAAACAGGGTCCCAAACCCCTGGCTAAGGGTTCTTAAAATCAGGTTTCCGCTTCTCCACGAAAGCAGTACATCCTTCGCGGGCAGCTTCCGAAGAACCACACACGCCAAACAAGGCAGCCTCCAGATGGAACCCGCTGTCCTGGGTCATTTCCAGACCTTCACCAACGGCCTGCAGGGCCATGCGCAGGGTGAAAGAACTTTTGTGAGCCAAAGCGGCGGCCACTTTCATCACCGCGGGCATCAAATCTTCCTGGCTGAAGACCTTGTTGACCAAGCCCATCTCTGCTGCCTCTTTAGCGGAAATCATCCCACCTGTGAGCACCAATTCCAGAGCTCGGCCCTTGCCCACCAACCTTGGCAAGCGCTGGGTCCCACCAAAACCAGGAATCAGACCCAGGCCGGTTTCGGGCAATCCCAGTTTGGCATTATCGGCTGCATACCGGAACGAGCAGGCCATGGCAAGCTCGCATCCTCCACCAAGAGCGAACCCGCCCACGGCGGCAATGACCGGTTTTCCAAGATTTTCGATGCGGTTGAGCATAGCCTGGCCTTTGCGGGCAAACGATTCGGCCTCATCCGCTTTCATATCAGCCATTTCACCAATATCAGCCCCGGCTACGAATGCTTTTTCACCGGCTCCGCGCAATACCACCACCCGTGTGGCGGCATCCTCTGCCAGAGATGCAAAGCATGTATCGAGTTCACCGGTGGTGGCGCGGTTCAGGGCATTCAGCTTATCTGGACGATTCACAGTGACAACAGCAACGCCATCAGTTACTTCACAAAGAATATTCTCGAAAGACATGACGGATCCTCTTGATTGGGGTGGTCGATTTTTATCTCCAAAAATACAATAACAGGTTCGCTGCTCGCATTCAAAGTGCTTCTGAGCCTCAAAACAGGATCAAAAGTATCACCACATGTTATTAAAATTCAAACCCAACGAGGAAAATCTCCAAAAAATCACAAGAAACACCTTTTTCCATAGACATTATGCATTTTGCATGGTAGAGTTCATTCATGGGTTTCGTTCACCCATATTCGCTCATCAAATGGTAATCATTGTGTAATCCATTAATTTTTAAAGGATTTACAGCACTCACCACTGATGAATTATGCATATTAAATGCATTAATTATGCACCTGACTTTTTGGTTTTCCCCATGGGGAGCCAACAGCGGAGGGACAGCTATGAAGAAAATTGCTCTCGCTTTCTTGCTTATTATGGTTGCTGGCGTTGCCCAGGGAACCGCCATCTACGACATCCAGACCGGTGCCGTTGATGAGAACACTCTTGTGACTCCCAGCGACGTTGTGGTGACTGCTGTCACTGACAATGGAATCTTTGTAGCCGAAGCTCCCTACAGCGAGTACAACGGCATCTGGGTTTACACTGGTAGTGACGAACCTCACGGCATGGTTGCTGGCGATGTTGTCAGTATTTGCGGCGAGTACGTCGAGTACTATGACCTGTCTGAAATTGACATTGTGGCTGCCGGCCTGTACGGCTCCCTGGTCAAAGTCGGCACCCAGGACATTCCTGCCCCCAGCTACGTCCTCGCTGCCGATCTGGCTGCTGATGGCGAACCCTGGGAAAGCTGTGTTATCACCATCACTGATGGCATGCTCGTCGAAGAGATCCTCAGCTATGGTGAATGGACTGCTCTCGCCACTGACGGAACCCCTGTCATGTTTGATGACTACTGGTTCGACGCTGAAACCGTTGAAGTCGACCATTGCTACAACAACGCTACTGGCGTTTTGTTCTACGGATATGGCAACTTCAAACTGGAAGCCTTTGCAGACGGTATCGAACTGACCGACTGTCTCGTGGCCACTGATGTAGTGACCTTCGATTCGATGAAATCTCTGTATCGTTAATAGCGATACGGAATTTGTTAAGGGACGGACCCCTGGTGTGTCCCTTTTTTTTGTTGCTGTTTTCATGGATTCGTTTAGGGTAATAATATAGTAGCATTTTTTTGAAGGGTGATTTTAGCGGTATTGAGGATTTGATTGTGGCTGGTATTTTTGAAACAACACCTATTTTCAGCCTCCTGACGGTGGTCCTTGTCGGTGTTATTGCCGGTTTGTGGTACAATCGCCGCAAAGTTCTCAAAAAAATTAAAACTTCCCAGGAAAAATCTGACCGGCTTGAGCTTCAATTAGCCCAGGCCCAGCGTTTTGAAGCAGTTGGCGTCATGGCTGGCAGCATTGTTCATAATTTGAACAACCTCATGTCTGTCATCCTCGGTCACACCCGCATGGTAGCCCATGACCTTTCAGCGGATGCACCGGCCCAGAAAGACCTGCAGCAGGTCATCAAAGCCGGTCACATGGCCGCTGACCTGCTCAACGAGATCAGTGATTTCAACCGCCAGGCAGAACAGGCCCTCAAACCCACTGATCTGGCCTCCCTGTTGCGCGATACACTGAAATTTCTGCGAGACATCCTGCCTTCGACTGTCAAAATCGTTGAAGATATTCCCCCACGCGCAGAACCCGTCATGGCCTCGACCACAGGCGTTCAGCAGGTTCTGATGAATTTGATCAGCAACTCGGTGCAAGCCATTGGCAAATCACCCGGCTTGATTGAAGTCAGGCTCACCTCCTGTGTCATCTAAAAATGGCACCACGCCAGCCCCCAGGATCTGGGACCCGGCAATTATCTCAAGCTGACAGTCACGGACAACGGCCAGGGTATGGACGCAGTGACCCTCGACCGCATTGTCGAAGCCTATTTCGAATCTCCCCCCGACACCACCCGGCTGGGCCTTGGACTGAACACTGTTTTTCGCATTCTGGGAGAGCATGAGGGTGTGACAATCCCTTCCAGCCAGGCCGGCAAGGGCACATCCTTCGATATCTACTTCCCCAAAATTGCCTGGCAGGTGGTTGATACAAACACAACCAAAGCCAAGACTCATGAATCAAAAATTCATGACGCCGATTTTCTGGAAAACTCCAATCTGGCCCAGAGCCCGTACGCCCCATCGCTGCCCGCCGATGCCGGTGAGGTGGCTGCAAACGGCAAGGAAATCGGCAATATTCTGCTGGTGGATGATGAGGAGATGGTGGCCCGTGTCACCACCATCGGCTTGCAGAAACTCGGATACCGGGTCATCACCCACATGGACAGCCGCAAGGCCCTGGCTGATTTCGCCGAAACTCCCTCTATTTTTGATGCTGTCATCACTGACCAGATCATGCCCCACATGTCCGGGGTGCGCCTGGCCCGGAAAATCAATGGGATCCGGCCGGATTGTCCCGTCATCCTGATGACCGGCTTCCGGGACTCCTTCAATGAGCAGCAGGCCCGGGAGGCCGGTATTTCTCAAATTGTTTTGAAACCCACCAGCCACCGGGATTTGGCCGAATTGATTGAGAAAGTTCGTCTCCGCGAATTTGAAGGCCACTCCTGAGCTCTTCTGCGAAGTTTCGCAGGTTGACGGAAAATCCTCCACACGATACTTTTCCCAAGCAATGACATGCCCGTTATGGAATAAACCGGGCGATGCCCCATTTTTTAACACCCAAACGAGGGTTCACCATGGCAAAATCCTTCGATGAAAACCTGGAACAAATGAATGAACTGCGGGCCGAAGCTATGGCCGGTGGTGGTGAGAAAAAAATCGAGAAAATTCATGCCAGCGGTCGTTTGACCGCCCGGGAGCGCATCCACCTGCTGCTTGATGAAGGCAGTTTCCAGGAAACCGGTGTTTTTGTGCGCCACCGCAGCCACGAACTGGGCATGGACAAAAATCGTCCCGTTGGCGATGGCATGATCACCGGTGTGGGCCGCATTGATGGCCGGCAGATTTATGTTTTCGCCCAGGACTTCACTATCTTCGGTGGATCCATGAGTGAAGCCAACGCCATGAAAATTTGTCGCCTTATGGACACTGCTCTGGAGAATGGCTGTCCGGTCATTGGCTTGAACGACAGTGGTGGTGCCCGCATCCAGGAAGGCGTGCGATCCCTGGCCGGTTACGCCGAAATTTTCTGGCGCAATACCATGGCCTCCGGGGTCATCCCCCAGCTTTCGGCTATTCTGGGCCCCTGTGCAGGGGGAGCGGTTTATTCCCCGGCCATCACCGATTTCACTCTCATGGTGGACCAGACCAGTTTTATGTTCGTCACCGGTCCCAACGTCATCAAAAT
>JAOZJV010000222.1:0-1547 GCA_029935695.1 Candidatus Krumholzibacteriia bacterium
TGGATTGACGAATCCACCACACCGCATACGAGATGAAACGGAAACCACGTTCTTCATCAAAGCGGTGGGCCGCTTTCAGCAGTCCCAGATTACCTTCGTTGATCAAATCCGAAAGCATCAGACCCTGATGGATATAACGTTTGGCAACGGAAACCACAAAACGCAGGTTGGCGCGAACCAGAATCTGCAGGGCTTCGTCTTCACCGGCGCGGATGCGCTTGGCCAAATCCACTTCTTCTTCTCGACTCAACAATTCATAGCGGTTGATGTCACGGAAATAGACCTCAAGGCCTTTCTCGTGCATCGCGGGTAAAGCATTCCTTCTGCTAGCCATCAGGATTCCTCCATGCCAGCGTGGGGGTTGCCATTCCGTTGTCGGAACAGCCATGTCCGAAATTCGGTCCCAGGGGAACTGGTTCCTCATCGAACAAACTGTCAGGCCTCTTACAGTAAGGCCCGATCAGTTATCGGTCCCGCCGGAGCGGGGAATGATCTGGACGTAATTTTCAGTCCCACCGGTCCTGACCAACATGGTCAAGGCGTCGGTGCGGGCGACCATCAGATTCCGGGCCTCTTCGTAATCGACAAGGTCAGAAATCTCGTGGCCGTCAATGGACACAATCACGTCACCCGGGCTGATACCGGCATCAGCTGCGGGTTGATTCTCAAGCACCTCAACAACCATCACCCCTGAGGTTGCGGTGACTCCCAGCATATCCTTCAAGCGAGCAACCCTGGGGTCTGCTCCGGCAAGATCTGCTGGTTTCAAGCCGAGCCAGTGCCTGGTCGCCGTAGCTACTGCACTGCCCTGCCCGTCTATCCATTCCACAGGACGAACGCGGATACTCCGCTGGCCCCCGTCCCGATAATAAACACATTCAACTTCCTGATCCGGAGTGGCTCCGGCAATCAGAAATTGGAGTCTGTTGCGCGACTCCACCTCTTGACCGGCAAATCCGATCACCACATCACCTTCAAGCAATCCGGCTTCAGCAGCAGGACTGCCGTGCAAAACCGAAACAACCCGGGCCCCTGCACTGGGTTGCCCCTGCACTTCCTGGCCCACCACCGAAATAACATCTTCGGTCCTGATTCCCAGGTAACCGCGGATAACCCGGCCATTGTCACGCAATTGCTGGTAAATCCGCTGCACCATGTTGCTGGGAACCGCAAAGCCGATACCCTGACCCTGCTGGTTGACAGCCGTATTAACCCCGATAATCTGTCCTTCGACATTGACCAAAGGCCCACCGCTGTTCCCAAAATTAATGGAAGCATCGGTTTGGATGAAATCCTGGAACCGCGGTGTCAAACCACCGATCACCAGGTCACTGCGGCCTTTGGCGCTGACAACCCCCACCGTCAAACTGCTTTCAAGGTTGCCGAAAGGGTTGCCCACGGCCACGGCCCAGGCCCCCACTTCCAACTCATCACTGTTGGCAAATTCCAGAACCGGCAAGCTTCGATCGCCCGGGTCGATTCTGATGAGAGCCAAATCGGTGCTGGGATCGTCTCCCACCAACCGGGCAAGGTATTCCTGTCTTTCA
>JAOZJV010000222.1:1557-6499 GCA_029935695.1 Candidatus Krumholzibacteriia bacterium
ATTTTTTCGGCATCAGCAATCACGTGGTGGTTGGTCAGAATATCTCCGGATTCTGATACAATGAATCCTGAACCGGTGGAAGGCATTTCAAAACGCCCGCCTTTGCCGTCCTGGTCCGGGAAAAACTGCCGGAACATCTCCTGCAAAGGGCTCGTCCCAATGCCTTCGTCATTGACAGATCGAATCTGGCGAATGTTCACCACGGCAGGCCGAACTGTACGCCCCACCTGAACGAAAGGCGATTCAAGAGCATCAGCCCAAGCATCCCTTGCCCCACCAACAGGCAAAATGGTGAGAACAAACAAAAAAGCGCACGTAATGACAGCGACCCGACTTATACAAGTCTGGCTGCCGACAACGATGCGCCTCATTCTATTGTTCAACATCCGCAGCTTCACGATTTCACCTTTAACGTTGCGAGACGATTCCGGTGAAGGAGTGAGCTACTTCCCAGTTTCCCATGGGGACGGGTCACCGGGCATTACAGGGAACTTTAGAGATCATATCGGCATCTGCTAATATTGTCAACAGTGTTTTTTTCAAATGAGTTAGAAAATTATGTCACAAAAAAGACACGAAACCCCTGGCCGTTCCGTGTCTTTGTCAGTTACGCAGAGAATCCTGAAACTATTCTTTGATCTCTTTTTTGTCGTCCTCATCAGCCTGATCCACTGAATCATCCCCTGTTTCAATGATGGGCTCCACCAGAATGGCAGACTCTTCGGCCCCCACTTCCAAAACAGGATCAGTAATCACCGTTTCAGTGACCGGATCGGTGCCTGCTGCCTCTGGAGTGACAACCTGATCTTCTCCACCGGCAGATGCAGCACGGGCATATTCGGCGCGGATATCATCAATTTCTTCACCCTTGGCAGCGAGTTCCACTTCCAGGCTTTCGATGCGCCTTTTGAGTTCGAGCACTGGTTCACTACTCAAGACATCGTCGTTTTCCTCTTTCAGCCCCACATAAACCAAACTGCCCAATTCACTGAACTGACGTTCAATATCACGGCTGATGCCAAATTTGTCCCAGCGGCGGGAACCAATTCGAGCAGCTTCGGTGGTTTTGTCCGAGGTGAATGCGTACCACTCAATCAGGTTATTTTTTACTTCATCCCATAAAGCCATGATGCACTCCTTTTTAAATTCGGGTTGCGGCCAGCAGCACCATGGGTCACATTAACCCCATGTCTGACAAGAAGCAACCCACAGCCATCTTCGTGGCCGACTCTCATTTCCATCTGAACCCGGACCCTGCTGAGCAGCAGAGAATCCGGCGTTTTGTTGAATTGATGGTTCTGTCCCAAAAAGCCGACCATCTGTTTCTGCTGGGCGATATTTTCGATTTCTGGTTTGACTATCCCCATTTTCGTTTGAATGGATACGATGAAATCCTCAGCGCCCTGGACCAGGTCAAGGCTGCCGGGACCACGATTCATTTTGTGGGTGGCAACCATGATATCTGGGCCGCAGGGTTCATGCACAAGCGCTACGGTAGTTCTCCGGACGGTGAGCCCTTCGTCATAACTCTAGGCCAGCGCCGCATCAAGGTGGTGCACGGTGATGGCTTGCTGGGGTTCGATTGGGCCTACAACACCTTCCGGGCAATGGTACGCACCCGGACAGGAATTGTTCTGGCAAAAAGTCTGCATCCGGAAATTCTCTACGCCTTCAGCGAATGGCTCAGTGGTCAAAGCCGTGGCGCCACCCGTGACGAAGCCAGCCGCATGGAGGAAAAAGCCCGCATCTGGATGGACAACTGCCGTGAGTCAGATTGGGATCTCATGATCATGGGCCATGTGCACCACCGCTTTGAAATGTCCAATGGCAATCAGACACTCACCGCCCTGGCGGGCTGGTTTGATCATCCGGGATACGGCGTCTTCATCAACGGTGAATTCAAGCTGCTGGATTTTGATCAGGATCCTCTGCCCAACCTCTAGTTTCTCCTACCAGTGCAGGTTCAGGGAAAACTTGTGCCCTGCATCGAACCCATCAATGGTGTTCTCTTCGTAGGCATAATCAACACCCAGAACGCCAGTCCTGACGCCAACACCTGCTGTCCAGCCCAGAGAATCGTAACCGACCCGGGTCCCGCCGCGCAAAGTCAGTTCGGGAATGATCACGAACTCGCCTCCCACGTGAGCTTTTTCGGTGGTGTCGTTGGGGAAAACCATATCACCCGATACAGTCATCCGGCCTCCCAAAAGATCCACGGGAGTCCAGGCCATCCCCACCCGGTAAGCCGTAGGCAAATCAAAGGGCTCGTCTTTGAGCATCATTTGCCCGCCCATGTTGGTGGCTGAAACGGCAAAGATAAGGCCTTCGATCATGCTGCGATGGGTGGCAAAAACATCAAATGCAAATCCGGTGTCGGAGTAGATATCAATTTTCTCATAAAGCATTTTGGCCGTCACCCCGACGCCAAAACGATCACCAATGGGCATGGCATAGGAAAGCCCGAAGCTGACATCGTAAGGACGGAAAGTTCCTTCGGGGATGCCGACATTTTCAGTGCCGTAGCGGTCAATTTCATCAGAATACAGACCGGTGAACATGAACCCCAGAACCCCAAAGCCAATTTTGTGAGCCACAGCGGCCGACTCATGGTTGAACAGGCCCATGTAGCGGTAATGCTGGAGAACCAATTCTGTCTCGAAATCAAAGAAGACATTGTTGGCAGGGTTCCAGAAAATAGCCGAAGCCCCCTGGCTTGTGGCAACACCGGCACCACCCATGCCTGCTTCCCGGGCTCCTACTCCCAGGCGCAGGGATAACATACCGGCTTCCCCGGGATCTCCCGCCAGAGCCATCGATCCATTCAGGATCAAAGCCGTTGCCAGCCAAAATATCATCAGCCAAGTGGATTTGGTGGTGCGAACCATGGGTTCCCTTTCCTTTTTCATTGGTCAGCCCGGAAATTCGTATCCGGGTCTGGTATCGAAACATTCTATCGGCAGATTGCCGAAGCGTCTAACTGCAAATGCTGCATTCATTCCAAAAATTTCGGCTCTTCAACGCTCAACAGCGAACGGAATCACATTGCTGTCTTCCTGACCTGAGGCAGAACGGGCCACGAGACGGCAAAGGTACATGCCCGAAGCAATGTTATCCAAGGGCAACGTGATGGTGAAAGGATCGGCTGCCACCGCCGGCTGCCACTGGCTGAAGGCGACCTCTTCCCCTTGCAAATTATAAACATAAGCCATCACCTGAGAAGCCTCCCGGACGCTGCCCCTGACATTCAAAGGCTCAACACCCAAAGGACTGGGATAACAGATATGACTGCCTGGCACCAGGCCACTTCCCTGGGCAGCGACGGACGGGGCAGACCAGGCGCTCATGTTCCAGGATCCGTTTCGCCAGGCAGATCCGCCCCACATGGGCCAAAGTGGATCAGCGCCGACAACCTCGTCCCAAACCGCCAGAGTTGAAATATCTACAGATTCCAGTTGGCTGTTGTCATCGTTCAGTCCGGTGATCCGGCTAAAAGTACCAACCGCCACCAGGTCTGCAGACAAGCCACCGGTGACCCAGCCCACCGCGGGCGTCCCGGCGTTGCGAGCGGGGCCCGACACAGGCCATCCCGCAATGGATTCACCTTTCAGTCCCATGCCAAAGATCCGCCCATCGGACACCGGGTACAAAATTTGCCTGATGGGTGTGGGATCGCCCGGAAGGTTGAGAACCAAAGGACCACCGGCAAAAGAATCGCTGGAAGCATCAAAGGAATTAAAAGGACGCTCAGGCCATCCGTCAAACCAGGCGCCGTTGTTGCTGCCCCGGCCAAGAACTCCCGCTCCCACGAAAGATCCACCTGGAGCCAGGGGCGAGTGTATTTGCAGGCTTTCATCCCAAACGATTGTTGGTGAAACAGCCCTCATCTCTTCATCAAAAAACAGGGTTTGAGCCTGACCATTAATACCGGGCACAATGGCGTATCTGTCAGATGCGGTGCCCAAAGATGGATCCACCAGGCCCAATTGGATGGGAAATATCCCCGGTTGAACAGGTAAATCAAGACTTAAGATTTGCTCGTTCTGCAGATTGCAGAAGATAAGATAGCTCTCGTCCCAGAGTGTATCATGATCCGCACCAGCCATATTATTCCAGGAATAAACCGGAGCAGAGGAGATATGAAGCGGTCCCAGGTTGAACTGCAAACTCATTTCAGCAGCAGGGCCACTGTAAAGACGCAAGGAGGAAAGACCATCTTCCTGAAACACAACACAGGCATCCACCGGCTGGGTTTCATCAAAATCGGCATTCCTGTCCTGAGGAACCAGAACCGGCGGCAGGGCGCAGAATTCAGTTTGCACCACCAGGCCTGTGTTCGCTGCATCCGGAATCAGCTCTGTCCCGTCGGCATTAAAAACATAAAGCCCCCGGGGGCCGGTCAGGATGATTTCCGCGGCCAGACCATCGCCATCAAAATCTCCTGCGGCGGCGGGTTGATTCCACGGCACGGGAATGTTGCCAAAGGTGCCCACAGCCAGAGGAGCCATGGTGGCGGGATCCCCATCCTGATCGATGAGCTCATTCAGGTCGCCATCAAGAACAAAAATCTCACCCTCATGGCCGGTGACAATGATTTCGGCCAAGCTCACATCTGCACCCAGATTGGCCAGCAGCACGTGGCTTCCCCTGAGGTTGGTGCCGGCCGGAAATTCCCGCCGGGCCACAAGCTCGGGGCCCGCCCCCGCTGCGCCCACGGTTTCCAGGTGAAAGAAGATGGTGTCGGCGTAATCAAAGCCCCAAGTGGTGTCCGGTGGTGAGTAGCGGTAATCGATGCGAGCGATATAATCCAATGAATCATTAACCACTTTGCTGATTTCACCAAAGCGGACATTGGTTGCGGCCCCACCTGCGGAAGCGGTGTTGGGCAAAGTTTCGGGACCGAACACGGAAGCACCTTCACCACGGAAACTGTCATCGTCTCCAA
>JAOZJV010000223.1 GCA_029935695.1 Candidatus Krumholzibacteriia bacterium
TTGTGGCTGCTGGTTGGGGGAGCTTGATTTCACCCATGGATTCTGCTGAGGCGCCGAATATAAAAATACAACAGGCTTCGGCACGTACCGAAGCCTGTTGCTCTCAAACACTAAAGGTTCTACTTCTGCCAGACAGGAATCCGGCCGGGGGTATAAGGCGCCCCGGCTGCTTCCAGCCTGTCTTCCAGATCCTTGATGTCCTTCTCAACCAAACTGCGCAACTCTTCCAGCAACGGTCCAAATTGCCCCGCTGCCACATTCAGGCTTTCACGCTGGGTCTGGGTGGGGGCGCTGGTGATGCTGCGGGTGCCCCACATCACACGGCTGACGCGGCTGCGCAGACCGGGAGTGGTGGGTTCGCTATGGCTGCTGATGGTGCGGTCACCATTCATGACCACTTTCATGTCGTCCAGCTGGTTGTCCAGGCTGTCGATTTCGTCCAGCATGGAACGGTCCAGCGCAGGCGTATCGTTGATGGCCTGGCGGATGTGGTCCAACCGGCTGCCGGCATCACTCATGGTGCGTGATGCACCGAGTACGGCCCGGTTCAGTTCAGCAGCTTCTTTCTGGAAGGCCAGCGAAGCACTGAAGTCATCAGTCTGCAATTCATTGCTGCCCAGCAGGCTGGTTTCGAATTCCACAGGACCGGCCAGGACTGTTTCTTCACCCAGCACGCGTTTGCTCACCGTCACACTGTAGGTGCCGGGCATGGCGTAGGGGCCAGCGGGGATGTCATCCCAGGGAGTACTGGGTCCGCTGCGGTTGAGGTTCACAGGGCTGATGTCAGGATAGCGCAGATCCCAGGCCACACGGTGGAAACCACTGCCACTGGGACCGCCAAAGCGCCGCACAACGGCACCATCGGCATCCTTGATGGTCAGGATGATGGCCGGATCCAGTTCGCGGTCTTCGGCGCGCAATTCATCCCAGGTGGGGTAGAAAGCAGGTTCGTTGTTCTCGAATTTTTCAGAGTCGGCTTTGCGGCGCTGTTTTTTGAGAGTATCAAGACCCTCATTCAGGCGATAGGTGATGATGGCACCATAAGGAGGATTCTTGGCCAGCCAGAAGGAATCGCCCTGGTGACCTTTGCCTGACGAACCCACGGGAGTTCCCTGGTTGTAAAGCAAAGCATCCTTTACAGGGAATAGCACTGCTTGTTCATCCATCACTTCGGGGGTCAGATTCCGCAGCGGTGAGTAGTCGTCGAGGATGAAGAAGCCACGGCCGAAGGTTGCGATTACCAGATCACTTTCGCGGCGTTGGATTTCCAGATCACGGCAGGCGATCACGGGAATGCCGGCGCTCAGCTGGGTCCAGTTTTCTCCACCGTTGCGGGTGAAGAACATGCCGAATTCAGTACCGACGAAAAGCAGCTCCGGGTCCACATGATCCTGGGCGATGGTGTACACGGTTCCACGCTCGGGCAAATCACCGGCAATGTTTTTCCAGCTCTTGCCCTGGTTGTCGCTCATCAAAACATAGGGTTTGAAGTCGTCGCGTTTGTGATTGTCGAAGGTGGCGAAAATTACGTTCGCATCGAAAAGCGAAGGCTCCAGGTCACTGACGTAGCTGCCGTCCGGCACATCATTGAATGAATCGTATTTGGTCCATTGCGTTTCGCCGGGCTGGCGCACTTGAATCAAGCCGTCATCGGTTCCAGCCATCAGTAAACCCTCAGCCACGGCCGATTCGTTGAATGCGATGATGCTGCCGTAAACAGATGTACTGTTATTCTTGGCCACCGCGTCGATGCTCCACACACGATCCATGATTTCCAGCTTGTTGCGGTCCACGCCGCTGTTCAATTCTTCGCTGATTTTGGTCCAGCTGTGACCCATGTCTTCACTGACGAAGACTTTCTGGCAGCAATAGTACAGCCGCTCATGATTATGCGGGCTGATCAGCAGGGGAGAATTCCAGTTCCAGTTCAGGATCTCGCCCAACGCGGGCTGAGGCTGAATGTCCAGATTCTCGCCGCTGGTTTTGTCGTAACGGTGCAGGTTGCCATACTGCCACTGGCTGTAGACGATGTTTGGATTGGTGGGGTCGACGGCGGGTTTGAAACCATCGCCGCCGAGGGTGAAGAACCACTCGCGGTTGCTGGCTCCGTGCCCAAAGGTGGTGCGTGAAGGGCCGCCGATTGAATTGTTGTCCTGGGTTCCACCGTACACGTTGTAGTAAGGCTCATCGTTGTCAATGGCCACCCGGTAGAACTGGGTGATGGGCAGGTTGGGGAAGAAACGCCAGTTGTCGCCCCGGTCAAAACTCTCGTACATGCCACCGTCGCAACCGGCCAGCAGGTGGTCGGTGTCCATGGGATTGATCCACAGGGCATGGTCGTCCACATGCTTGCTGGCATAACTCAGGCGTCGCCAGTTTTTCCCGCCGTCTTCGGTCACCTTCAGGAAGGTGTCCATGCTGTAGACGCGATCCGGGTTGATGGGATCGGGGATGATCTCATTGTAATACTGGGGGCTGCCGGCCACGTAGTCGCTCATTTTATTCCACGATGCGCCGCCGTTCTGCGTGCGGAAGAAACCGCCCTTACCCTTGGCAGCTTCGACGATGGCGTACACGGTGTCCGGAGATTTTTGAGCGATGGCCAGGCCAATACGGCCCATGTCGGTGCCGGGCAAACCACTGCTCAATTCCGTCCAGGTGGTGCCGCCATCGGTGGTTTTGTGGATGCCACTACCGGGTCCGCCGTTGATCAGGGTCCAGGTGTGGCGCCGGCGCTGGTAGCTGGCGGCGTAGATCACGTCGGGGTCACGGGGGTCGGCAACCATGTCGACCACACCGGTGTTTTCGTCAATCTCCAGGACCAATTCCCAGGTGGCTCCACCGTCGATGGTTTTGTAAACACCACGGTCGCCACCGGGGCCCCACAAGGGACCTTCGGCCGCCACCCAGACTACATTCGCATTGGTGGGGTGCACAATGATTCTGCCAATATGCAGGGACCGTTTCAGGCCCATGTTCTGCCAGCTGCTGCCGCCATCCACGGATTTGTAAATACCATCACCGTAAGCGACGCTGCGCTGGCTGTTACTTTCGCCGGAACCCACCCAAACGATGTCCGGCTGGCTGGGGCTGATGGTCAGGCAGCCAATGGAATAACTTCCTTCGCCATCGAAGATGGGAGAGAAAGTCACGCCCGCGTTGTGGGTTTCCCACACACCACCGCTGCATACGCCCACGTAGTAGTGGTTTTTATTGCGAGGATCAACGGCAAAGTCGGCGATTCGGCCCGAAGCGATGGCCGGCCCGATTTCACGGAAGGCCAGGCCGCCGAAGTCACCGCTGGAAAAGGGGGGCTCATCCTCGGCTAAAGCTGCCGTGGCCATCAGGATCAACAGGAAAGTCAGAACAAGGGATTGCGCCGCGGGTGCGGAGCCAGGAAGCATGAAACGGGGCATGGTTTTCCTCTTTCACAGGACAAAAAATTGCCTGCGCACGGGTCGGGGGCCGAACGCGGATTGGTTGGGGATATGTTTCAACGGGGGGAATATAACAGGAAAGGGGCTATCGGATCAATTCTTCATCTTCACCAGAAGCAGTCAATTTTTGGTGCAGGCAGATAGTGAAATCCCGATTTGGAGGACAAAAATTAAATGGATTAGTCCGTTTCCAGATCCTCACGGGAAAAGGCCATGGGGATGCTGCGCAGGGGGCCACCAAGCAATTGGGCAACTTTTCCCTCCTCGTCTTGCCCGAAAAGCACCAGATGGTGATGATGATTCTTCAGAATCGGGGCAATTTTGGCCAACTGATCGCCACTCAGGCTTTCCGGGTCCAGAATGATCAGATCTGCCGCTCCCGGATCACCGGCTTTGATAAAAAACTCTTTCATGGGCAGCAGTGTATGTTCGAAGTAACCAAGAACCTGTTTAGTCCACTCTGCCTTCAGGGCCTCGGTGCATATCATGACAATGGTTTTGGGGTCCTGGGTTGTCACGGTGGCTGTGCTGGTTTCAGTTCCGGTTGCCAGTTTCAGGAAGAGCCTGGTTTCGATAATCCGACTGTCCATTTCCGTCAGAATCTCACCTACTTCTTGTGGGTTCAGCCCGGTTACTTTGACTAGTTCTCTGAAGTCACCATCGTTGAGGGATCGCTCGTAAACGGTTCCATGAACTCCGGCAAACAGATCCGCCATGGCCACCACACTGATCAATGGGTCATCCTTACCCGTGATGACTTTGGGGGTGTGATGAAAGCGGACTGCGTCGCAAAGACTGGTGGGCAAGTTCCATTGCTTCAGAAGTTTTTGCCCTGCGCGGGTGTGGGCCATGCCAATATTTTTTCGTTCATTTTCAACCAGGTTCACAGGTCCCATGGCCATGACATTCATGAACTCGTCAGGCACGGCCATCAGCAACAGCAGATGACCGATGTCGTGGAGCAAGCCGGCCACAAAAGCCTCTTCCGGCTCGGCCTTTTTAGTGTGCCGGGCGATCACTTCACTGGCCGCGGCAACGGCGATACTGTGATCCCAGAATTTTTCCTGAAGTTCACCGGTGCCGGTCTTGGCCAGAACTCTGGTCACTCCCAGACCCAGGGCCAGATTTCGCATGGCTGCCACTCCGAGAATGACAATGGCCCGGGGCACGGTGGTTACTTTTCCACTCAGTCCATAAAAGGAGCTGTTGACCAATTTCAAAACCTTGCTGGTCATGGCCTGATCGGAGTTCAGGACTTGGCTGATATCGTCTGCTGAACTGTTGTCATCTTCCATGACTGCCAGGAGTTTTTGCACGACAAGGGGCAAGGGGGGCAACTCCTTGATCTTTTTAAGAATCTGGTCGGTGTAGTCCATGGTCATGCTCATTATGGGACTTCCTTCAGAAGAAAAACGCATTCTTTCAAATATTTATTCGGCAAAACGTATGGTCACCTGAAGAAATTTCAGGAGTGATCAGGATCAAAATCTGCCCAAACTGTTCGATGCTTTCTACACCACAAAAGAGGTGGGGCAGGGAACAGGGCTTGGCCTCAGTCTGTCCCATGATATTGTTGTGCAGCACGGCGGATCTATTGAAGTTAAAAGCAAAGTAGGCACCGGAACCGAATTTATTGTATCTTTGCCCCTTGTTGCAGCCGGGTCACTCGAAAAAATACCCGTCATCTGATCCATCTTTCCATTGGATAAGCTCGGAGAAATCATGAAACCAATGATGTTGTTTCTCATTGTTGCTTTGATGCTCAGTTCTGCCTCATGGGCCGATGAGCCCTGCACGCCGTCTCACGCGGTCATCCTTATCTATCATCATGTCAGTGATACGACTCCGGCTTCCACCAGTGTCACGCCAGCATTGTTTGAGCAGCACCTGAACTTTCTGGATGACAATGGATTCCGGGTCATGGCTCTGCCAGCGGTGGTGGACAAACTGAAAGCGGGAGAGGATCTGCCGGACAGTGTGGTGGTTCTGACTTTTGACGATGGTTACGAATCGGTTTACACCGAAGCTTTTCCGCAGCTGAAGAAACGGGGCTGGCCCTTCACGGTCTTTGTATGCCCCGAAGCCATTTCCAAGCGGCAGGGACCAGTGGTGACCTGGGATCAGCTCCGGGAAATGTCCGTCGCCGGCGCCACGGTGGGCAACCATGGTTTGCATCATGGGTTCATGAACCGGGCACGCCCCGATGAAGACCCCAAAGACCATTTGCAGCGGCTGGAAGTGGAACTGAAATTTGCCCAGAAACAGATTGAGGATCAGCACCTGCCAGCGTCCAGTCTGTTGGCTTATCCTTTCGGTGAATATTCTCCTGATGTGCAGACGGTGGTTCAGAGGTTGGGCTTAACTGCTTTTGGCCAACAGTCAGGGGCTGTGGGGCCACTCAGCGATTTCACCTGTTTGCCCCGGTTTCCCATGGCTGCGGGATTTGCCGCCCTCGATAATTTTGGGGACAAGGTTTCCTGTCTGCCGTTGCCTACATCCGCCATGATGACCATGGATCCAAATCTGGATGTGGAATCTGCTGCGAAGGCCGCTCCAAAGCTTACTTTGATGCTGGAGGCCGCCTGTTTGGGCCAGTCTGAAGTGGTGGCATTTGCCAGCGGTCAGGGCAATATTGCCTGCAATTGGCTGGACCGGGACTCGGGTTTCCTGCAGATCCAGGCACCGAATCCATTGCCAAGGGGGCGAAGTCGCTATAATGTGACAGCTTCGGTTCCCGGAACGGGGCGTTGGTACTGGTACAGCCAGGTGTGGATTGTTGGTCAGGAGCATCAATATTGATTCGTCATCAAATAATTATTCCCCTGCTGGGCCTTGCTGTGGTGTTGGCTCTGGTTCTGTTCCTTATTCCTGAAGAGGAATATTCCAGGGAAAGTTGTCCCCTCTATTTAAGTTACGAGCCAGTCGACGAGTTTCCGTTACCCGATTTTTCCGTTGAAAAGAATATTCATCGCCGTAAAGTTCTGTTTTTTGAGTATATGCTGCCCATGGTTCAGATGGAAAACCTCCGTTTAGCCGACATTCGGCAACGG
>JAOZJV010000224.1 GCA_029935695.1 Candidatus Krumholzibacteriia bacterium
GGCCGTGGTGCTGACGGCATCAAGGCTGTTGTCGAAGTTGTGCAGCACGTAGGGATGCACGTCGGCGGCCAGGCTGCCATTGCTGTAGGCACCACTTCGCTTGTTGGCGTTGGGGTACACATCGATCCAGCCATTGGCCGGGTCCATGCCTTCGGTCAGCAGGCTGACGTACTCTTTGCCCAGGGGCTTCAGAGCTGTGGCGATAACCTCGCGGCCTTCGTCGTAGGTGTACTCTGAATCGACACCATCAAGCATGGCATTGTTCAGGTTGGGGAAGGTCAAAGGGCCGTCCAGGTGAAGGACTTTTTTCCGCAGCTCAACATACTTGTGCATGGTGCGCGGCAGGGTGCTGCGCACGGTGTCGATCAGCATGCGGTATGCATCGGTGGAAATGTTGTCCGGGCTCAGGGAAGCTTCGAGGCAACTTTCGTACCCGCGGGCATCCTTGGTCAGGATGTGGGATTTGACCACACCATCCAGAAGATTGGCAAAAGTATTTTCGTATTTGCGCAGTCCGCCAAAGAAGACCTCGGTGGCCTGGGCGCGCACGTTATAAACTTCGCTGGAGCGCAGACCGGACCAACCACTGAGGGTCACAGGAACGGTTTCGCCCTTCTCATTGACCACGGTTCCAAATTTCATGTCAACGGACAGCAGAGTTTCGCTGACATCGCCGGGCAACCCGCGTACGTTGCCGGCCAAGGCCAGAATACGTTCTTCAGATGCACTCAGGGTGTGTGTCTGCTGACGCCACATCTCGCTGAATTCATATTCGAACTGGCGCAATTGCTCGTCCTGAGCCATCCAACCCTTGATGATATCCGGGTCAATGCTCAGCAATTCTGGCTGCATCCAGGAGGTGGATTCTCCAAAAAGAGGACCCAGCAGGCTGACTTTGCCACTCATCTGGCGGTAGTTGCTCACACCCATGTCCGTGTCGAACAGCAAAGAAGAATAGGTGCGCAGTTTTGAGAAACGCGTGACCAGTGCGTAAACTTCACTTTGGGCCTGCAGGAGAACCTCGGAAGATTCACTCAAACGACCCCGGAAACGTTTCAGCTTGGGGATGTCTTCGTTCAATGCGGCCAGCTCGGCTTCCCAGGCGGCCACGTCGGGATACAGATCCGTGCGGCTCCATTGGTAACCTTCAGGGATATCAGCCCTGGGCACCGTGGGATCCGGAGTGTATTCGGCAAAAGAAAGGGATGCGGTCAGAATGAAAGCGATGGTCAGCAGCAGGACGGAAATCCGGCTGGTCTTATTACCCTGGTATGACATGAAAAACCTCCTGTAAACCAGGTTGGCGAACACCAGCCCGGTTTTCTTTTGAAAACCGGGCCGTCGGGGGGGACTAAGAAAATATGCCTAGTAGCGTGGCATTCCAAACTGATCTTCAAACATACCGATACTCTGGCCGCCCTTGTTGGGAAACTCCAAAGTTGTTTCGGTGAAAACCAGAGTTGTATCGCTGAAATCCATGCTGGCTTCGATAATGGTATCTTCGGTGAAGCCTGTCATGTACATGTGATCGGTGTCGGCACCCCATATACTGGTCAGACCAGAATGGGTGACATGGAAAATCTTGCGCATGCCCAAATCATCCGAAAAATTGTAATCCTGGGTCTGGAAAACCATGTCACCTTCATCGGTGACCATGTAAAGGTTACTGTTTTCGTCCAGCCACATATCCCGAATACCACTTTTGGCGGTCTCGGTGATATCGGGAGACATCTTGCTCCAGACGTTGTTACCTTCATCACCCAGAACAAGTTTGAAAACCCAGCCTTCGGATGTGCCCAGGTAGTTATCACCCAGATTGGCGATGCTGTTGGTGGTGCACATCACCCACTCGGAAAGGGCAAACTGGTCATCGCCCAGGGGGCGCAGTTCCCAATCAAAGGATTCAGGCTCGGCATCAAGAGAAAGCACCATGCCGTCAGTGCCGTTGAGACCGATGTACTCACCCTCGTAGGAGGGGAGTTTATACGCGCCACCGATGAAATATTGATTCACTGTCAGCAGGCTGGCGATGTCTTCATTCATCATGAGTGTATCTTCTGGCGCGTGGGGAATGGCGGGGCTGCGAATGACCATGATTTGACCAACGTCAGACCAGGCGCCACCGCTGAGCCGCCGCAGAGTGCCGTCGACACCGCACAGGTGCACATCATTGTTGAAGATGCCCAGACCATAGAGGTCATTGCTGGTGCCGCTGCTTTGAGCGGTCCAGTCGCCGGATGAATTATCCCAGAGTTTTCCCTCATGACCAACGGCGTACAGAGGGCCACCATCGGGTCCCCAGATACTGGTGATGGGCACGCCGCTGCCCATGTCCACATAGCTCCACTCGGAACCATCAAAGTGGAACATGGCGCCTTTGTTACCGCAGGCGTACACGTCATCAACCCCCGTGCCGTACACATCAAACAGCCAGTTCATCTGCTCGGCGGGTGGAGCGTCGGGATAGGTGATATCTTCGGAATCATCGGAACAGCCAGCTCCAACCAGAGCCAGTGCCAGGATGGAAATCAAGAAGATTGGCGTAACGGAAAGGCGGAACCAACGGGCGCGGGCTCCGGAAAATGCGGACGCAAATAACTTCATTGCTTCAATGACCTCACGTTCAGTGGGTTTGGATTCGGGAAACGACCATGCAACCGACTCCGGCAAAAACCATGCAGCTTCGCCGGTAGACCATGCCCGCCTGCAGGCTGAGGCCGTTTGACAACACACTAAATAGTAAGCATTGGCCCGGGGAAAGTCCATAGCCAACCAAGGTTTCTCGGGAAAGTTGTTTGCGGAAAGCTGTCTTCGTGACAAGATTATCCCAAAACACCTTGTTTTTCCGGATTGGGGCCTGTTTGGTCTCAGCCGGGCAGTCATGTCTTCTTTTCAGCAGGGAGTTCCCAGGTCATGAGTGAATCCGTCCAGCAGCCTATCGCACCCGGCACCGACCTTATTGCGGAAATCAATAAACTGAGGAAGGATATGAATGCAGTCATCCTGGCTCATTTTTATCAGGAACCGGAAATTCAGGATATTGCCGATGTGGTGGGAGACAGCCTGGCTCTGAGCCAGCGGGCCGCCGAGACCGATGCCGAGGTGATTGTTTTCGCCGGGGTTCATTTCATGGCTGAAACGGCCAAAATTCTCAATCCCCGCAAACAGGTTCTTCTTCCGGACCTGGAAGCCGGATGCAGCCTGGCTGACGGTTGCCCCCCCGATGAATTCAGGGAATTCATCTCCATGCATCCCGGGCACAAAGTGATCAGCTATATCAACTGTTCCGCCGAGACCAAGGCCATGAGTGATATGATCTGCACCAGCGGCAACGCCGTGCGCATTGTGGAAAGCTTCCCCCCAGACCAGCCCCTGGTTTTTGCACCGGATCGTTATCTGGGTGCATGGGTCAACAAAACCCTGGACCGGGATATGGTGCTGTGGCCAGGATCCTGCGAGGTTCATGAAACCTTCAGCGAGAAAAAACTGGTGGAGCTGAAGGCCCTGCATCCGGAGGCCCTGGTGGCGGCCCATCCGGAATGCCCTGAAGCGGTGCTGCAACACGCAGACCACGTTGGCAGCACAGCCAATATTTTGAGCTTTGCAAGGGAGACCACCGCTCCGCAAATCATCGTCGTGACCGAGTCTGGTATTCTGCACCAGATGCAAAAAGAAAATCCCGGCAAGCAGTTGATTCCCGTACCTGGGGCAGATGAAACATGCAACTGCAATGAATGTCCCTACATGAAGAAAAACACTCTGGAGAAGCTTTATCTCTGCATGCGGGACCGAACTCCCGAAATCGTGGTGGATCTGGATCTTGCAGCCAAAGCTTTGGCTCCCATCAACCGCATGCTCGACCTCAGCCGCTGATGGGAGATAACGGTGGCTGTGAATAAACCTGTCTACCTGGATCACCACGCCACCACACCCATCGACCCGTTGGTGCTGGAAGTTCTGGAGCGCACTCAGCGCCAGTTTTTTGGTAACCCTGCCAGCAACAGTCACAGTTTTGGCTGGGGTGCCCAGGCCCTGGTGAAAAAAGCCAGGCAACAGGTGGCTGCTCTCATTGGCGCCGACGAGCGTGAAATTATTTTCACCAGTGGCGCCACTGAAGCCAACAACATTGCCCTGCTCGGAGCGGCATCGGCCGCCCCTGAATCCAAGAGAAAAATCATCACCACCACCCTGGAACATTCTTCGGTGGCGGGCCCTTTGGACCATCTGGAAAAACAGGGATGGGATGTTGTAAGGGTGGGGACCGACGCCACGGGCATCATCAACCCGGATGATCTGATCGCAGGTCTGACTGATGATACTTTGCTCATCTCGGTGATCGCGGCTCAAAACGAGATTGGCACGGTGCAGCCTGTGGAAGAAGTAGCTAGGGTTTGCCACCGCCGGGGCATTCTTGTGCACAGCGACGCCGTCCAGGCTGCTGCCCACCTGCCCCTGGATGTGGGGGCTCTGGGTGTGGACCTGCTCTCCCTTTCCGCTCATAAAATTTATGGCCCCAAAGGAGTGGGGGCTCTCTGGGTCCGGCGCTGTCATCCACCTTTGCCTCTGGATCCTTGTTTCCATGGAGGCGGCCAGGAATCCGGTTTGCGGCCCGGAACCATGAATGTTCCTGGAATTGCTGCTTTTGGTGAAGCCTGTCGTTTGGCTTTGAAGTACCGGGATGAAGAAGTGCCTCGTCTCCAGGGCCTTAATAAAAGACTGCTGGATCAATTGCAGGAACAGTTGCCGGGAGTTCAGCTCAACGGTGCCGGCCAGCCCCGTCTGCCGGGCAACCTCAATCTGCGGTTTGAAGGGATCAGGGCCGGGCAGCTGATGCCCCGTCTGACAGTTCTGGCTCTCTCTGCCGGATCTGCCTGCCGCAGTGATGACCCTGCTCCATCGCCGGTGCTGTTGTCCCTGGGATTAAGCAAACAAGAGGCAGCATCCAGTCTTCGCATTGGCCTCGGCCGCCAGACCACTGAAGAGGAAGTGGATTTTGCCGCCGAACGGATCACCGCCGCGGTTCAAAAGCTCCGGTCTGAAAACAAATAAAAAGGCCGTGGCAAAGCCACGGCCCTAGATCCAATCCACCACTAATAAGCAGTTAGTCTCCGTCGTATTCACTAGTCTGGCGCAAGGACAGACTGATACGGCGTCGGTCCAGATCCACATCCAGCACCCGCACGGTGATGGTCTCATCCTCGTTGACCACTTCCCGGGGATGAATGATGCGACGGTTGGCCAGCTCAGAAATATGAATCAGCCCTTCAATGCCAGGCAGCAATTCTACGAACACACCAAAATCAACCAACCGCGTCACCAGCCCCTGCACGTCGGTGCCGGGAGCCAGGGATTCAGCCGTGTCAGGCCAGGGATCGCTGGCCAGGGCTTTGATGGACAAGCTGATGCGCTCGCTGCGTCCCTGCCCCAGATTCTGAATTTCCATGACCTTGACCTTGACGGTCTGGCCTTCCTGCAGAACATCCGAAGGATCTCCCACACGCTGGAAGCTGATTTGTGAAATGTGGACCAAACCCTCAACGCCTCCAATATCAACGAAGGCTCCAAATGGCACCAAACGGGTGACAATACCTTCGAGGGCCATGCCCAGTTCCAGGCTGTCGCGGGTCCCGGCCCCTTCCTCGTCACGGCTGGCTTGCAGCAGAGCGCGGCGGCTGACCACCACATTGCGTTGATCTTCGGAAACTTCCAGAATTTTGAATTTGTAGCTATGACCCACAAAAACGGATGGGTCATCAGCCCGCCGGACATCGATCTGACTGAAAGGACAGAAAGCCCGCACACCACCAAGGTCGATGGAGAACCCACCCTTGTTGGTTTCACCCACCTTGCCCTCAACAGGAGTTCCTGCTTCATAGGCATCCAACAGGGCTTTGCGCCCCGATTCCCGCAAATTGATGGCCATGGTCAGCTTGGGACCATCGTTGCCTTTTTGCACATGGGCTGTGATTTCATCACCCACGTTGTACTGCAACTGACCCTCTTCGTCTTTGAGCTCTTCGACCGAAAGGGGCAATTCGTTACGGAATCCACAGTCCACAAAGGCTTCATGGCCATCGATCTGGATGATCTTGCCTGTAACCTTGGCACCGATTTTCACTTCGGAAACCTCACCGCTGTCGCCTTCGGACTCGTGAGCCTCAAGCATGGCGGCAAAGTCTTCGCTGGATTCCTCATCTTCGAGGGAAGGATTTACGTTTTCGTTGGGGTCGATGGTCATTGTCCGGTTCCGTTCTCATTGGTGGTGTTGGATTAGTCATTGGGGACAGGGAAATTGGGTTTTTTTGTCCTGGTGACTATGGTGAGAGGAAATATACCATAAGCCACCACCAATTCCTACACCCAGTTACGTAAATCTTTTGGTTGTGCCGTTGAAATTGTGTCTGGTCTTTTGCTTGCAATAGACCAGACATGAAAACAAATAAAAAAGCATCCAAATCGTGGGCTCCTCCCTTCTGCC
>JAOZJV010000225.1 GCA_029935695.1 Candidatus Krumholzibacteriia bacterium
CCATTGGCACGACCCTCCAGGGTGTGGAGCCAGTCACTGCCGCAAAGGATATGGATGAGGCCGTGTTGATTGCCACGAGTAGTTTGGGCGATACTCTGCCCGATGCCGATGCGGATGTGATGCTCAGCCCGGCTTGCGCCAGTTTTGATATGTTTGCCAGTTACCGTCACAGGGGAGAGGCCTTTGCAGCCTCGGCCCTGAAGTTGGGCGCCCAGGCGCGGGAGGACGGCGGTGAATAGAAGAGTCAGGAAATATCTGGCAGCCATTGAGGGCGGAGATCGCCTCTTGCTGATTGCCATGAGTATCCTGATTTTTCTGGGCTCCATTGTAGTTTATGGTGCCGGCAGTTATAACAATCCGGGGGGCGGATCAGTCCTGGGCCAGCATTTTCTCATTGCCAAACATTTGTTCATGATCGCGGTGGGCCTGGTGGTTATGTTTGTCCTGTCCAACATCAATTACCAGTATCTGCGAACTCGGTGGTTGAACTGGAGTGCCCTTGCGGTGGGCCTGGTGCTGGTGGCCATGACCTTGAAGCAGGGTGACCAGGGAGTCATCAACCGCTGGGTGAGTGTTGCCGGATTTCGTTTTCAACCGGTGGAGCTGGCCAAGCTGGCAGTGATTTTATTTATGGCCGAGCGGTGGTCTCGTCATGCCCAGGCCGGCCGGCTGACCTGGCAAAATATCCTGCCGGGTCTGGTGCTGGGTCCATTGCCGCTGTTGCTTCTTTTGTACATGCAGCCAAATTTTGGAAACATTCTGACCATGGCCGCGGTGGTTCTGGTGGCTTTGCTGGTGGCGGGTTTTGCCTGGCAGCGCATGGCTGTAGCCGTTGTGGTTCTGGCCCTGGCCGGTGTGGTGGCCTTCATGACGTCCAGTAAATTGCAGAGCCGTCTGGAAGACTGGTGGGCGGGCATCAACGGCGGTCAATTCGGATACCAGGTTGATCAGAGTCTGATGGGCATGGGCGCCGGCGGTACCTTGGGTCTGGGTCCGGGTGACGGGCACAACAAATTTGCTTTTCTTCCCGAAGCCCACACCGATTTTATTTTTTCCGTCATCGGTGAAGAGTTGGGCCTGTGGGGAACTTTGACAGTTATTCTTCTGCTGATTGTTTTTCTCTGGCGGGGGTACAGTATTGCCGGTCGGGCGTCCGAAGCCTTTGGGCGCATTGTCGCTGCGAGCCTGACCACCAGTCTGGCCGTGTACGGTTTGGTGAATATTGGCATGGTCACCGGAGTTTTTCCGGTGGTGGGTGTGCCGCTGCCTTTTGTGAGTTTCGGGGGCACGGCCATGGTGGCTGCTCTCGCATCAGTAGGAATTTTGTTGAATATTGATCACACCAGCGGCATGATCAATATCTCACTGCAAAGAGCGAGGGATCGCAGTCGAATCTGATCCGGCCCAAAGCCGGGAGAAGGATGCTCAGGGAATGTCAGATGTTGCAAGCTACCCCATGAACACCGGGGTCTTCCGCCACGCGCGGCATATCCACTTTGTGGCCATCGGTGGCATTGGCATGAGTGGCATCGCCGAGGTCCTGCTCAGCATGGGCGGGTTCACCATCAGCGGCAGCGATCTGCGGCCTTCAAAAATCACCGACCGTCTGCAGCAACTCGGTGCAACAATTTATCTGGGTCACGAAGCAAGTAATGTTGAGGGCGCCCACGTGCTGGTGCGCAGCTCTGCTGTGACCGAAGCCAACACCGAAGTTCGTGAGGCCCGTAAACAACGCATCCCTGTGATACGACGGGCGGAAATGCTGGCAGAACTCATGCGCCTGAAACAGGGCATTGCCATTGCCGGCTCCCACGGAAAAACTTCCACCACCAGCCTGGTGGCGGCTGCCCTGCAGGCCGGCGGTTTGCAACCCACGGTCATTGTCGGCGGTGTGATCAAGAACATCGGCAGCAACGCCGTGACCGGTCCCGGGCAATATCTGGTGGCAGAGGCCGACGAAAGCGATGGTACTTTTCTTCACCTGACACCCACCATCGCCGTGGTCACCAATATCGATTACGAACACGTGGATCATTATCCGCACATGGATCATCTGCGCAGTGCTTTTCGTGAATTTCTGGCCCGGGTTCCCTTCTATGGAACCTGTGTGCTCTGCCTTGACGATCCGGAAATCAGAGCCCTGCTGCCGGCTCTGGACCGCACGGTGCTGACCTATGGTTTGCTTGAGGGTGCAGACGTGACGGTGGAGCCGGACTCACTGCAGGACACCGCTGAGGGCCAGCAGGCCCGTATCATGATCCATGGCCAGCACGCTGGCCTGCTGAAACTGGCCATGCGCGGTCGTCACAATTTGTCCAATGCTCTTGCCGCTGTGGCAGTGGCTGTGGACGTGGGACTGAGTTTCGAACAGGCCGCTGCCGGTATTTCCGCCAGCGAAGGTGTTGGCCGGCGCTGCGATTTCAAGGGTGAGCACGACGGTGTTCTGGTGTTGGACGATTACGGTCATCATCCCACTGAAATTCAGGCCACCATGGAAGTGGCCCTGAGTTATGGCCGGCCCGTGTCTGTGGTTTTTCAGCCTCACCGTTATTCGCGCACGCAAATGTTCCAGCGGGAATTTGCCGAGGCCCTGGCCGCCGCAAACCAGGTGGCTTTGTTGCCGGTGTATGCCGCCAGCGAAGAAGCCATCAACGGGGTTGGCAGCCATCTGATTGCCGACCAAATGGAAGAAAAAGCATTGGTCTCGGTTGAGCTTCTCGATAGCAGCGAGTCTCTGAACGGATGGGTCCAGACCAATGTGCCTGCCGGGAACCTGTTGCTTCTGCTGGGTGCGGGAGATGTCGGTCGTTTGGTGCAGCCGGTGTGCGACCTGCTGGATGAAAGGAGCCGCTGATGTCACCAGACGGTTTACGACCAGGCATGAGCGGCGGATACGCTGTGCGCCGGCAAAAAAAAATCTCCCGCAGAGGGCTGTGGTTAAAATTGTCCGCCGTGGTGGTTGTCCTGGGACTTATATTCGCGGGCGGTTATTACACCACCAAATCGGAATATTTTGAAGTGGTGCGAGTGGAATCCGGATCCTATCGATTCACCATCCGGGAAGATCTGGATGGCATGCTCAGCGGTTGTCTGGGTCGCAACATCTGGACTCTTTCTGAAGACCAGGTGGCAGGCAGACTGGCCGCTCTGCCCTGGGTTCGCGATCTCAAGGTGTTGAAGCGATTGCCCGGCACCATCGAAGTTGATTTCAGGGAATGGCGTCCTTTGCTGGCGCTCGATAGTGCAGGAAAAAACGGACAAACTCTGGTGATGGTTGAAGACGGCAGGGTGCTGGAATTTCCGGCCCATCTGCCTTTGGCCGCGCTGCCGGTTCTGGTGGGTGTGTCCTGCACGCGCGACTCGCTGCAGGGCCCCTTGCGCCTGGACCCCAAGTGGTCCGACGGTGTACTGTCTCTGCTGGATGCCATGGCGGCCACCGGATTGGAAACTGCAGGCGCCGTCGATTTTCTTGTTGCTCGACCGGAAGGATTCGCTATCGTGTTGCAGGCGGGGCAGGGCCGACTGCTGGTTGGACGCGAAGATTTTGCCGACCGGTTGGCCCGTTACATGGCTGCCCGTGAACATCTGGAACCCGGCCTGCAAATGGATTTGCGGTTCAGGGATCGGATCACTTGCAGCCGCCTCTGAGGTTATTGAAGGACAACGCAGGATAAAGGAAGGCACGGCATGAGTCAGGGAAGACTAATTGTCGCATGTGATTTTGGAACGACGGGCTTTCGGGCACTGGTCACTGAAACCACAGCAAACGGCGACCTCGAAATCGTAGGCTGCGCACAGGAAAAAACAGAAGGTTTTCAGGACGGTGATTTTGTCGATCTGGGAGCCGGTGCGCGCTGCATTGCCCGCTGTATCCGGGATCTTGAATCCGATTCAGATATCTACGTCTCCGGTTTCACTTACAACATTGCAGGCTCTCATCTGCACAGCGTCCGGGCCACGGCTCAGGTTTCCATCGGGCCCGGTCCTCGTCCCATTCGTCAAAGTGATGTGGACGAAGTCATCAAACTGGCCCGCAGCATGGCCATTCCCTTTGATCAGAAAATTCTGACCGTCACGCCGGTGGAATATTCCGTGGACCGGGTGCGCGGTATTGTCGATCCCCTTGGTCGGGTGGGCAGTCTCCTGGAAATTCAGGCCCATCTGGTCACTGGATCTCGCAGTGTTTTGAACAACATCGAAAACGCGGTGGAGACGGCAAAATACAAACCTTTGGGTGAAGAAGTTGATATCATGGCTGCCGGCATGGCCTTGCTCGAGGATCAGGAAAAAGAGCAGGGCACGATGCTCATCGATATTGGTGGCGACATCACCAACTGGGCTGTGTTTCGCAAAGGCGCCATCCTGGCCAACGGATCCATCCCCTGGGGCGGCAATCACATGACGGCCGATCTGGCCCATGGTCTGCGAATTTCCCGGGAAGAAGCCGAAAGTATCAAACGCCAGCGCGGTGTGGTGATGCGCAATCTGGTGCCCGAAGTGCCCCTCAGTGCCTTGTTCGAAGAAGAACGTCCTGAAGGAACCAAGGGTTTGATTGCTGCTATTCTTGAACCCCGGATGGAAGAAATTCTCACCCTGGTGAAAAACGATTTCGGAGATATGCGCGAGCTGACATCCCTCGGTGCGGGAATTGTTTTGACCGGCGGGGGCAGCTTGTGCCGTGGAACCACGGGTCTTTGCGAAGAGATTTTTGATCTGCAGGCCCGCAAACGTTACCTGCCACGAAAATTGGCCGGTTCGGAACAATTGCCGGCAGGTCAGTGGGCCACGGTGGTCGGTTTGTGCCGGTGGTCTGCCCGGGATGCCGGCCAGGTTGGGGCCATGGAGGACATTGGCCAGGGCGGAGGATTCCTGGGGAAATTGCGGGGAATGTTTAAGCGGGAGGATAAAGCCAAGGAATTGGTGGCAGAAAATTGATTTCTTGCCATTAATTGGGAAAAGTTGTTTTTTCTGCTTGGATCCTGCGCAATGATGTGCTAGAAAAAAGAAACAAAAGTAGCCTGGTCGTTGCCCCCAAGTGCCGAAATTGTCAATTTGGCACTAGTTTGAAGGCTTCCAGGTATCATGACATGACCCAACTCAAGGAGGAGGAGGGTACCATGATGTTCGAATTTGCCGACGAAGTGCGGCGTTTAACGGATATCAGAGTGGCTGGAGTCGGCGGTGCCGGTGGCAATGCTGTTAATCGAATGATGACAGCAGGCCTCAGTGGTGTCGAGTTCCTGGCCCTTAACACGGATCTTCAGGCTCTTGCTGAAAATCATGCTCACCACAACATGCAGATAGGTGCTGAACTGACCGAAGGTCTCGGCAGTGGTGGTAATCCTGAGGTTGGTGAGGGTGCTGCTGAAGAAGATCGCGACGAAATCCGTGAGGCTCTTAAAGGTGCCAACATGGTTTTTGTCACGGCAGGAATGGGCGGTGGCACCGGCACAGGTGCGGCTCCCGTGGTTGCCGAGATTGCCCGCAATCAGGGTGCCCTGACTGTTGGCATCGTCACCAAACCTTTTATTTTTGAGGGACACGTCCGCATGGCTCAGGCCGAAGCGGGCATTGCCCGGCTGCGCGAAGTGGTGGACACGCTCATTGTGGTGCCCAACCAGCGTCTGCTGGAAATCGTGCCCCCCAATACTTCCATGGACGAAGCTTTCCTGATTGCCGACCAGGTCCTTTACGAAGCGACCCGAGGCATCTTTGAAATCATTTCCCGGCACGATACGCTGAATCTTGATTTTGCTGATGTCTGCGCCGTGATGCGTGGCATGGGCGTGGCCCTGATGGGCACGGGACGGGCCACAGGAGAAAACAGGGCACTGGAAGCTGCCCGGGCTGCCATCAAAAGCCCGCTGCTGGAAAATCTGGATATCCAAGGCAGCAAAGCGGTGCTGGTCAACATGCTTGGCGGAAATGTGGGGCTGCACGATACAGCCGAGGCCATGCAGTTTATTCAGGAAGCAGCCGGGGTCGATGCCCACGTTATTTTTGGGTATGGTGTTGACGAGAGTCTCGGCGAGACTCTGCAGGTGACGGTGATTGCCACCGGTTTCCAGGCCGAAAAGAACATTGCCGGGTCTGTCTCCATGGCTGCTGCTGCAGTGAGTGAAGTGATTGCTGAACCAGAACCAGAACCAGAACCTGAAATGGAACCTGTGTTTGAAGATCCTCGGCATCAGAATCAAGTGATGGTGGATGAGCCCCTGGTGGTGGACACTGTTGAAGAAACAGTGATTCCTGTTGAAGAGGAAGTTCCATTGGAGCAGGAGGAAATCCTGACGGCACCAATGGATCCCGAACCCGAACCAGAACCAGAACCAGAAATTGAACCAGAACCACAGCTGGAGGTTATACCGGAGCCAGTGCAGGAAACCCTGCCACCAGCCGAAGAACCGGTTATTGAACCTGAGCCCATGGTTCAGGAAGTTGCTCCTCCCGCGTTCCTGACCT
>JAOZJV010000005.1:0-15049 GCA_029935695.1 Candidatus Krumholzibacteriia bacterium
CTTACACACTCTTGGGCAGCGCAAAGGTGTAATATAAATGCAAAATTTCTTTCCTGACGTGATGGATAATACGACGTACCTTTAGGTCTTGTCCATCAAAAAACACAGAAATTTCACATTTTTTTCATGAATGAGTACCAGATTGAACATCAGAGGCATAAATTTTGTCCCGACGGGAGCACAAGATTATAAATAAAGTCCGATGGATGCCCATTATAAAAAAACCATGATCATGGCGGAGGAAAGCGGACAAAACCTATCTTATAAATACCAGGCGCCGGGTGACACTCCAATCATCCAGCTGCAGTTTACAGAAATAAGTGCCGCTGGCCACTTGCCGGCCAAAGGCGTCGGTGCCGTTCCAGGATACTGAATAACGACCTTCTCCCAGATTTCCCTGTTGAAGGGACACCAGTTCCTGCCCGTTAATACTGTAAACCTTGACAGAAACAGATGGTTGCCCGCTTGACCAAACCACTGGGGCGGACAATTCGATGCTTTCAGAAATGAGTTCATCCTCGGTCCAGTCAAAAAGTTCCCGCACAGAGGACGGAATCACAAACTCTATCCGGATTTGGTCCCGAAAAGGATTGGGCCACCCTTCCAACAATTTTGGTGAAAGAGAGAGATGGTCCTCCAGGGTGCGAGCTTTTTCTGGATCAGATGTGTTTTCATCTGCCCCAATTGCAGCACCTAAAATCCCGGTGTTCGAGTGTACGATCGAGCCTTCACTCACAAAGGTCCGGCCATCAAGCCACACCCCGCTCAATTCCACTTCAGATTCAGCCTGCAGGATGCCGGAAACCCCTGCGGCAGAGTTTCCAAATTTATACACCAGGGTTCCCTCGGCTGTGTGATCCAGAACTTCACCCAGCATGCCATACAGATCAGAAGGAAGACCGCCTGACTCTAAAGCCCAGGAAACAAAAACCTTAGGACCCAGGACTGGCTCCCAGACAACGGTTTGGGGAGAGCCCAGAGGATACCCTTCCACCACAAAAAGATCCGGGTCCAGAAGTCCGGAGCGGCCAGGTTCCAGGGTGAACCGCAGGGTTAAATCATCCTCAGGATCGCTTTGGACGGTGAAATCAAGGGTTTTTTCCAAACGGCACAGTGAGCACAGGGGGCTGACAATCCACCGGGCCTGCTGTTGGCTTACTGGATCCTTAACACCCTCATAAACCATCACTGCATCCAGCAAAAGGCGGTTCAGCTGCATCCAGCTGGCAGCTGTGCCGATGACGGTGGCCATGGGGGTTTCGGTCAAGGGAAGGGACAGAGTGCCATTTTCCAGCTGAGGCCGTAAATATCCCTGAGTGTCGGATTGATCCAGCACCAGAACTCCAACCCAGGTAAAAACAGATGGGCCGGAAGTATTTAAAGCGGAAGGATCAGCCAGATTTCCCAGGGATGCGGGATTTTCCACGCGCATCACAAAAGCAGTAGCCTCGTTGGTGATGCTCTGACCAGTCAGGTTGTGGTGCCTGCTGAATACATCCATTTCCTGCCAGGGCTCGCCATTGGACTGCAGATGATAGTATGGAACCGTGGCCCCACTCAACTCGTGCAAGGCAGAGAAGTTGAGGAAGAGAGCATTCTGCAGCCTGGTGCCGGCCCACTGCATGAACTCCAACTGAGCCCAACCGGAGCCCTGAGATATTGACACCGCAGTCATGGCATCGCTGATGGCAGCATAATCTTCGTCGGTCTGGCCATCACCATCGTTATCCCGACCATCGAGCCAGTCTTCATCCACCGCGCCATCACCATCATCGTCAGCCTGGGCCGAAAAACCGCGCTGTCCCCCGGGCATTCCTTCCCGGCTTTGGGATACCAACGACTTCCAGGCAGTGGAGCCACCCCTGCGCCGCCGTGTATCAGCCAAAGGATCCAACCGGCCATGCAGCAATGGCAACGCCAAGTCAGAGGAAAGAACCTCCAGGGACCCGTCTTCACCAGCGATGGCTTTGATTTGTGAGGTGAGAATGTAGCTGTGGGCAGGGCGCCCGGAATCGGCGGCCACCGCAGCGGAGGCTATCAGGCAGAAACCAAGAACCACACCCAGAGCCAGGCGTTGGCTCCAGGTGCGGTCATTTATAATCACAGTCGACTTTTGTTTGCTGCTTAACATGGTCATAACATACTACGATTTTTTTGACTGACGAATCAAGTCGGAAATTTCCGCTGCCTGATTATTGCCTGATTATTGCCTAATTATTTGCTGACTATTTGCTGACTATTTGCTGTGCACGGCTTCGTCTTCGGCCCACATGGTTTCTTTGGATGCTTCGATGTCCGCCACAGACCACTCCAGAACCTGAACTTCCAGAATTTTCTGATCTTCGTTGGGACGATCACGGTTGTTTTTGGGAGCATTGGCAATGAAATCAACCACTTCGATGCCATCGATCACTTCACCAAACACCGTGTATTTGCCATCCAGACTGGGATAAGCTGCATGCATGACAAAGAACTGGCTGCCGGCGCTGTTGACGTCCTGGCTGCGGGCCATGCTGAGAATACCGCGAGTGTGCGGAATGTCGTTGAATTCGGCATTGAGCATATTGCCTTCGCCCAGGTAGCTGTAACCGCCCATGCCGTCGTTGTTGGGATTCTCATCCTTGCTGTTGGGATCGCCGCCCTGAATCATGAAACCGGGAATTACCCGATGAAAAAGGGTGCCCGTGTACAGACCGCTCTTGCTGTGCTCAATAAAGTTTTTGGCGTGCTCGGGGCTGATTTCCGCAAAGAACCGCACGGTGATAGCGCCCTGGTTGGTCTTGAGGATGACCACGGTTTCGCTGCCCTGGAGTTCTGCTTGGCCCTCTTTTTCGGCAGTGCCGCTGTCCTTGGCGGTGCCGCCACAGCCACTGATCAAAACGATGGCAAAGATGGCAGTCAGCAGGATAACCAGGCGCGACGTGCGGCGAAGGGAATAATCGGCAGAAAAGAACATGAAAAGCTCCTGTGGTATTCGGGGTGAAAAAATAACCTGCTGAAGATAAGTCCAAATGGCCAGAAATGCATCCTGAATAAAAATTCCCGGACTCAAGTGAGCCCGGGAATTGATCACATTCGAAAACCGCGGTTATTTTTTCTTAATCCTGATATCCCCACTGAATGAATTGAGCTCCACGTCGGCCTCGCCGTCTCCATTGGTAAATTCAAGCTCTTTGCCAGGGGAATATTTGCTGGTCCGGCTGGCTTTCTGGCCAAAGTCATTGTCGATGCCACCGCTGAAAGTGCTGGCTTCAAATGAAGCGCTCACGCCACCGGGCACCACCAGAATGATGGTTCCACTGACCACGTCACAGTGAATACGGCTCTTGGGATGCAGATTTCCCACAACCTTGATGTTACCGGACACACTCTCGGCTGACAGGTCGAGGAAAGTATCGTATTGCAGAATCACACTGCCGGATACGCTTTCGGCATTGATCTCCGCAGCCTTTCCTTTGGCCCGGACATCGCCGCTGATGGATTCCAATGACATTTCATCTGCACCGCCATCAATCACCACGTCGCCACTGATGGATTCAGCTTCCAGCTCATTGCAATAGCCGGTGAATTCAACCTTGCCACTGATGGATGCCAAATCCAAATTGCCAGTAAGGTCGGAGGCTTTCACATCAGCACTGACGCATTCCACATCCAGCTGGCTGCCTTCAGGCACCTTGATCACCAGATCCGCACCCTCACGAATATTCTTGAGGTTCTTTTTGTACTCCACAATGATGATCGTTTTCTTCTTGGACGTTTTGAATTTCAACTCTTCCACTTCTTTACCGAGAGTTCCCTCAAGGTGGACTTCATTCTTATCCCAGCCAATGACGGTGATGGATCCGGCAATATTCTCCACGATCACCCGGCCGTCAGCCGAAGCCTTGCCTGATTTTTCCACCGGTTCTCCGGCCAGGGCATTAACCCCCGTCAGCAGCCAGAGCACAGCCAGCAGGGCAGGAATAATCATTGTAAATTTCCTCATGGTTCGATCCTTCCTTTATCGACGAGTTCCAACTCGCAAAAGGTTTGCCCGACTCTTGTGCGTCATCAGCGACAGACGGGTGAGTTTGATATTATCCGGATCCAGGGCCATGGCCTTGTCCAGAGCCGAAATAGTGTGGTTCAGACGCTGCAAAAGGGTTGAGCCCTGATCGCTGACCTGTTGGATGTCTGTATCCCGTTCATCAATCATGGCGACCTTATGTCCCTTTTCAGGTCCTGGTGAAACTCCTGTGAAATACCCCGACCCCACCAGCAGGATCAAAGTTGCCGCCACTGCCGCCATGCGGTACCAGGCGTTGGCATCAAACCGCCGCGGCTTTTTCAAGCCTGGCTGGGCCTGGTCGATGGCCTTGTTGATGCCCGGCCATAAATCCCGCTCCGGAGCGATGCCATCGCGCCGCAGCTGGCTGGCCAGATTTTTCATTTGGTTATCCATGTCACGCTCCATGACTCTCGGCCCGATCCCCGCTCAACAGAACCCGCAACAGCTTGCGCGCCCGGTGCAGCTGGGATTTTACCGTTCCTGTGGTCAATTCCATCATCTCCGCAATTTCATGGTGCTTGTAGCCTTCGATCTCATGCAGAACAAAAACCGTGCGGGCCCCCAGTGGAAGTTTGCGCAGACTTCTTTCCAGATCCAGGGCCGTCAGCATTTGAATCACCGAACCACTGGCCGGCAAATCATGTTCCCAATGCAAGGCAGCCTCTTCACGCAGTTTTTCCTGACGTTTTTCATGGCGAAACCGGTCCCGCCACAAATTCACTGTCATCCGGCTGAACCATCCAGCCAAACTGCCCCGACCCGCATAAGTACCCAAACTGGACCAGGCTTTGACAAAAGCATCCTGAGTGAGAGTTTCAGCCTTCACCCGGTCGGCGGTCAGCCGCAAACTCAATCCATACACCCGGTTCACATGCATCTTGTAAAGCTCTGAAAAAGCTTCGCGATCGCCATCGGCTGCACGACGAGCTAAATCCACCTCGGCCGCATCAATTGCTGCAGCTTCGGGATAGCCCGGAGTGTTGTCCGAGTATTTTGGCAAAACGCTCAATTCCTTCCAGCCTTCCATTATCTGGGCTCTGGAAACGGCCCCTGCTTGCGGCCGTCTCCATTCGGTTCTTAGTTAAGACGACGCAGCCCGCATAATGGTTGGAAAGGTTTTCCTCAAAACAGGAAAATCCTGATTATTTTCAATTTAAGGGTTGCCAATCGGAATGATTCCTATTAGTAATATGCCCCACGGCCTTCAGCACCCCTTGCACTGCACCCTCAGATGAGCTCCGAAGGCCCGGGAAGGATTACCATGCCAAATGGCAAAACGGCACGCCGCAATACTCCCCAGAGGAAAATCCTGCTGGAAGAGCTTTGCAGCCTGAAAACACATCCTACAGCCTCAGAGTTATACGAGATAGTCCGGAAACGGTTGCCTCGTATTAGTCTGGGTACGGTATATCGCAATCTCGAAGTGCTTCACGAGGATGGCCAGATCATCAAATTGGATCTGACCGGCCATGAAGCCCGCTTCGACGGCATGGTTCAGCCCCACTGTCATGTGCGCTGCACCACTTGCGGAAAAGTTCGGGACCTGACCGAAATTGATCCCCGGAAGTTCGAAACAGCTTCTGCGGAAATTAATGGATTCCTGATTCAGGGATTCAAACTGGAGTATTTCGGAATTTGTCCGGAATGCAGAATTCATTCAGCTGATTGCCTCAAGGAGAATTAAAAATGGATAACATGGACTTCGATATTTTCCCCATGCCTCTGGTTTCCACCGAAGCCCCCGATTTCACCGCCACCGCAGTGATGCCCGACAATACTTTCAAGGACGATTTCAAACTGTCCGACTACCGGGGAAAGTACGTATGCCTGTTCTTCTATCCCCTGGACTTCACTTTCGTTTGTCCTTCCGAAATCATTGCTTTCAACAAGCAGCTTGAAGCTTTCAAAAGCCGCAACGTTGAAGTCATCGGCGTCAGCACCGACAGCCACTTCAGCCACTGGGCCTGGAAGAACACCGACGTCAACAATGGCGGCATCGGCGACATCCAGTACCCTCTGGTGGCCGACTTCCAGAAGACCATCAGCCAGGACTACGGCGTTCTGCTTGAAGGCGGCATGGCTCTGCGTGGTACCTTCATCATCGACAAAGACGGCATCATGCAGTCTGCAGTCGTGAACAACCTTGGTCTGGGCCGGAACATTGATGAAGCTCTGCGTACTGTGGATGCTCTGCAGCATCTTGAAGAGCATGGCGAAGTTTGCCCTGCCAACTGGACCAAGGGTGACGATGCAATGACTCCCACTGCTGAAGGTGTGGCCAAGTACCTGACTGACCACAAATAGGCTTTTGCCTGCCTGAAAATGTAAGTTGGTAAAATGGAAAAAGGTCCGCCCAGGCGGACCTTTTTCCGTTATGGAATCAATCGAAGAACTATTCAGACAGAATCAACTGATAGGCTGTGCCAGCATATCCGCCAGGTGTGGCGTGGGCAATGGCCGCGCTATTCATGATGCCAACGGAGAACAGGTAAGGAACTCCAGCTGTTACAAACTGAACATCATCGTCAGCGCCAGTATCGCGGGCGCGTTTGATTTTCAGAGTCCAGGTGCCATTGGCCCAGTTGTGCCACGCGGAAATGTCGCCACGACTGCCGGTGCCTGGTTTGATGCCCATCAGGCTGGGGATCACCTTGTTACTGGTAAAACCAAATTCAGCTTTGAGCAGGACAGTGCCGTCTTCGTCAACCCAATCGCCATCAACATTCATGTCCACAATTTCTTTGGCCACGCCGGCGTCAATATCCGCCTGAGTGATCCAGTGGTAGTCCGTAGCGCCGGGGATCCAATAATAAGGAGCCGAGATGGTGCCATGGCTGGTGGTGACCAGATCATGGGTGTTGCTGCTGTAAGCTCCGGTACCTTCGTCACCGTGGCGGCCGTTTTCGTCGTCATTTAACCATTTGTCGTCAATTTGAAAAACCGGGCCGGTACGGTCACGTTTCCAATGCCAGATGTCTGCTCGTTGGTCGGCACCGTTGGTGGCCATGTATCGACCGTGGCACAGAGTAGCACACCCGGTGTTTTCAAAGTTGTCCATGGTGATGTCCCAGAAGAAGGTGATTTTATCTTCATAGGCAGGAGGGTTACCAAATTCGTCGGGATATTTTTTCCCCATCTGCAACCATTTGGCGGGAATGATATCACCGTTGTCGTCCTCGACGTTACCCTCATTAGAATTGTAATACCAGGCCTGTCGTGTTTTCGAATCTTCGTCATCACTCCAAGTGCACAGAAAGTAAATGTCGTCATCGGTGTACACCGACTTCATGGAGAAATCAATGGTCATGCCTTCGTAATCGTCCCACCAGATATCATGGTCATCGACAACAAAATCATAGGGAGCAACGGTAGTGGTCATGGAAATGCCTTCAACGTCGGCCCAAAGAGCGTCAACCGTGGCGTCAGTTGTAGGAACGGTGGTTGCCTTGGCTGAAATAAGGGACCCAGCTGGATAAGTAACACCTGTGGGGGTTGTATCGTCGTCATCATCAGAACAGGCGGTCAGGCCAAAGACCATCAAACTCATCAAAACCCATAACAATGGTTTGAATCGCAACGTTTTCATCATGGCAAGATCTCTCTTTGTTGTTTGGAATCTGATTCACCTCCAGTTTTGGTGTGAATCTGTCCACTTGGTTGGTAGCCAGGAGCTTAAATTTAAAGACTAAAAGCGTCCCGGTTCTTTCACTTTCCAAATCTAGATATTGTTGTATTTTATCCAGTTTTATTTTTTGGGAAATTCATATAGTTTCTCTAGGGTTTCAGTAAGTGAAATAAAGTCAGCGAGTTACAAAGAAGGCGAATATCCGGGAGGTGTTTTTATTTGCTTTATTTCTGTTAATTGATACACAGCCGGGCTTTTCCGGAAAGTACCCGGCTGCGCATTTGAACCTTTGGAGGCCTTATCGAACCAACAGAACCTTGGTCATCAAGGTTTCTGATTTTACTTTGGCCCGGATGAGGTAAACGCCTGAGGAGACGTTGCGGCCGGCTGAGTCCCGGCCGTTCCAGGTCATTACTCTGGAACCAGCATCGAGGGTGCCTTGGAAAATATCCCGGACATGATGGCCGCGCAGGTTGTAGACCATGACCTGGGCGGGCATGGACGCCGGGGTGACCAGGCGGAAATGGGCTTCGCCCAGGCCAGAGCCGGTTAAGGTTGTCAAAGACAGGCCAGGCAGGAGTTGAGGGGCCGCCGACGTGGGACTGAAACTCTGATAAACACCCGTGTTGCGGGCATCAACACCCCGTTGGGGCCAGTCGGCGCGGCCTGGCAAAACTTCGCCCTGGGTGTTGAAAGCGTAAACAAAACCATCCCAGGTTGAGGCCACCAGCTCGAACAAACCATCACCATCAATGTCGCCGGCACTGACGCCGGAAATAGAAGGTGCCGACAGAGAAAGAGGGTATCCGTTGAGCAGATTTCCCATGCCTGAGATGGCATAAATTTCCCCGGCATCGGTCGCCACGCATACATCTTGTTTACCATCGTTATCAACATCGACCACTGTGGGAATGCCCTTGGGCCAGCTGGCCACATTGAAGGGCCAGCCAAAAACAGGTGTACCGGTTACCAGGTCGATGGCCCACACCCGGTAATTGCCGCCGAGGTGGTTATCGCAAGCCAGGAGCTCGGGCTTATGGTCACCGGTGATATCACCGAGCCCAATGGAAAAGAGTTGGCTGCTGGTGGCAATGGTCAAAGGAAATCCATCGACTATGGTGCCATCATGATTGGCCGCGATGGCGGTAGACTCGCTGCCACCCCAATAACCCACCAGAATTTCCAAATCACCATCATCATCCAGATCCGCAGCCAGTGGCGGATTCGGTGTTAAATAACCACCACCGGGAGTGAAAAGAATAACCGGATAGCCTGACTGATCCTGGCCATCGGCAGTAAAGAGGCGCAGCATGAAGGAGCCATCAAGTAAAGTGACGGCGAAGAATTCATTTTGATCGTCACCATCAACATCTCCAAAAAAGAGGTTCAGGGTAGTTTCGTCCCTTTCAAGAATCCTGGTAAAAAGAAGAGTGCCTTCATGGTCAAAACCTGAAATACGGTCGTACTCATTGGTATTACCCAGAGTGTGGGCAGACCAGGCTTCGAGAAAACCATCCTCATTGCTGTCGCCCATCACAAAGGGAGAATGCAGAGCATTGGAGGATTCATCCGGTGCAACCTGGGGAAATCCGGCCAGGTTGCTGCCATCGGCATTTTTGCCATTGAAGGTCCACATGTGCGCACTGCCGGCATACCAGTCCCGCTGGGACCAGAGAATTTCGAAATCTCCGTCCTGATCCATGTCGGCAACCGAAGGTCCGGGCATTTGCCCATTGGTTCCATACCCCATGTAAAGGTGCTCTATTGTGGGCCAGCCGGGCAGAAATTCTCCGTCTCCCTGGATACCAAAAGTATGGCCACCGGTCACAAAAACCTCTGCGGCGCCATCACCGTCGATATCACACAGTGTCGGCGTGTAGGGAAAACCAGCTCCCGGGGACTGCACGTTGACTGGCCACCCATCGCAGATATCGCGGCTGGACTCTGGAGCAGGCAGTGGAAAAACAGGTGTTGATTCCGGATTGGCTGATTGGCCCGAAGCAGGCAAAGTGCATTTTATTTCATGTGATTCTGCCAAAGTGGTGTTGCTGAAAACCATAACCAAAAAAACACAAATGCTGATTCGAATAATATTCAACATGATGATTTCCCCCGCGAAGCTTGACCTTAAAGTTGGATCGGGAAATTTATTCTACAGGAATTGAGTGGGTGATTCAAGTCTCTTGACCAGGGTCCGTTGACGGTTGAATTCAGATGCGGTAACATGGATTCGTTATGCGTCAAAGAGGGAGCTATGAGGTTGAATTTTCATTCCATCCATAGGGGGACGTCATGCTGCGGGTTATCTGGTTGATGTTGTTTATGGTTTTTGCCGGTGGGGTTTCAGGGCAAACGACCGGACGGATTTATTGGACTGAGTGGTGGAGTTATAATCCGGCTAACAGCCGGATAGCCCGGGCGGATGTTGACGGGTCCAATGTGGAAACTCTGCTTGATGGTTTCCAAGCCGGCACGGGTCTCAAAGACCTGGCCATTGATGCCGATAGTGGCAAACTTTATTGGTCCAATCGCAGCTCAGGAATTATTGAGCGTTCCAATCTTGATGGGACCGGCAGGGAGACCGTGCTCACAGATGTGAATGCCATCGGCCTGGCCCTGGACTCGGGTGCAGAGAAGATTTACTGGACTGACTATACCTACAGCGATCCTCGTATCCGACGGGCCAACTTCGACGGCACTGGTGTTGAAGATCTTGTTTCAGCCAGCTCTGGTTGTGTCCTTGAAGGCATTGCCCTGGATCTTGGCTCGGGATACCTCTACTGGGCCGAGCGCATGGACCAGCAAATCTGGCGGGCAAATTTGAATGGCAGTGGCGCCACCCTGCTGCTGGAGTGCTGGCAAGGTATTGGCCACCCCTGGGGACTGGCCCTGGCAGGCGGGCGCATCTATTGGGCCACGGACGAATCCATCATGTCGGCCTTCACCGATGGCAGTGATATTCAAACCCTGGTGATGGACCTGGCAGACTCTCCCCGATCTCTCGAAATGGATGCAGTGGCTAATCAGCTTTATTGGGTGACCGGCAGCAGCTACTCCGGCATGGTGCAACGCATCGACCTGGACGGAACCAATCTCGCCACTCTGATGACCGACCTCTACTACGGCTACGGTCTGGCCCTGGAGCCCACTTCATCCACTGCTGTGCCTGATGCACCCACATCCATCACCCGGTTGGAGAACCATCCCAATCCGTTCAATCCCAGCACGCTGATCAGTTTCGATTTGCTGGAAGCACAAACAGTTCGTGTTCAGATCTACACCATTGAAGGCGCCCTGGTGAGCACTTTGCTGCATCAGTGGCGGGATTCCGGCCCCCACACCCTTGTCTGGAATGGGCTTGATGTTCGTGGAAGGACACTTCCTTCAGGCACTTACATCTGCCGGGTGGCGGCCTCGGGTTATGAACAGAGCCGGTTGATGACACTGGTTCGCTGATTTCGTGATAGAATTTTGAAGAATCATAGGCCGTCAAAAGGGTTAACGGAGAGGTGTACTTGCTTTTCCATAGTCAATTGTGATATAATATATTCATACTTTTAGTTTCATATTGACCAAGACTGGGCGTAACAACCACACGGAGTAATCGTGAAAAACCTCTTTGTTTTTATCCTTATGGCTCTTCCCAGCCTTGTGTTTTCGCAGACCATGGTCAGTGGAGACCAATACGGTATGTGGACCGCCGGCGGCTCTCCTTATCTGGTGACCGGCGACATCACTGTTCCCTCGGGCCAAAGCCTCTCCATTGATCCAGGAGTGGAAGTTAATTTTCAGGGACACTATACAATGGTGGTCAACGGCAATCTGCAGGCCATCGGCGCTGAAAATGATATGATCACCTTCACCACCGACAACCAGGCCACCGGTTGGGGTGGACTTGAATTTTCCACATCCAATACCTGCGCCTTCACATTTTGCCGCTTCGAATTTGGCAAAACTGCCGGTGATTACCCGGACATGCACGGTGGAGCCATGCGTCTGATGGGTTCCGATATTACAGCCACCAATTGCATCTTTGCCGACAACGACGCCACTGCCGGGGACAACGGCATGGGCGGCGCCATCTACGCCATCAATACAACCACCTCGCGTTTCATCGACTGTCAGTTTATCGGCAACCACGCCTATGGTGAAGGTGGAGCCGTTAAGTTCAGTGCCGACAATGGCACAACCTTCGATGGCTGCACATTCGTGGACAACAACTGTCTGTACGGTGGCGGAGCCATTTCCGGGTATGGCGTTTTCAACACCACCATCAGAAACTCAGTTTTCCAGGACAATTACACTATGTATTCCAATGGTGGAGCCCTGCACACCCTGGGCAGCGGTAACAGCCTTTACGTGGCCAACTGCACCTTCCACAACAACAGCGCCGTCACCGGTGAAGGTGGCGCCATGAACCTTTCCTACACCTATGCCTACATGGCCAACTGCATCGTTTATCAGAACGACGGCATGTATGGTGATGATGTGTTCCTGAACTGGGGATCTTCAGCAGAAATATTCTACAGCAACATGCCCATGCCCGATGGAGCCACCGGCAGCTACAACATCAATCTGAACCCTCAATTTGTTGATGCAGCCAATCATGACTTGCGACTGTCTGAAACCTCGCCCTGCGTTGATGCCGGTACGGACTTCATTGTTCTTGGAGGCCAAACCCTGGTGGACCTCGATCCCGATGAGTACTGCGGTGAGAACCCTGATATGGGCGGCTTGGAACTGTGTTCCGTCAGCGCCGCTGGTGATGATGCGTTGACTGTTTTCCAAATGGAGCAGAACCACCCCAACCCGTTCATCAGCCGCACGGCTATCAGCTACAGTTTGGCTGCCGATTCCTTTGTGACGGCCACTGTTTATGATGTTCGGGGCCATGAAATCAGAAACCTGATCAGCTCTCACCAGTCCGCTGGGCGTAACTCTGTTTCCTGGAATGGGCAAAACAATGATGGGCAGCGCGTCAGTCAGGGAATTTATTTTCTTCGATTAAAGGCCGGCGATGATGTGAGCAGCATGCGGATGTTGCTTGCCAACTAAAGAAGCAATTATTGACTCTGGCCCCGCCAACATGTTTGGTGGGGCCTTTTTATGTGTTTTATCCAAGGCCCGGCCCACCTTCCCAGACCGTAAGTATACCTTTAAATCATCAAACTGGACCCTTTCGTCCAGTAAATCATAGTAAAAACATAGGCAGCCCGTTGAAGATTTAACATTGAATTGAGTCAGGAAATGCTTACTTTTTTCTATTACGATTCTTTCGGAGCTGTCCCCTTGCACAATGTAGGGTGGCCAGCCTCGAATCATCAGCCAAGGAGACTAGGTATGCTGGAGCTCAAAAAGGGTATTGATATCCTTACGGATGTCGGGGGAGTAAGCACCATTGCCGAAGCGCGTGCCATCATCGACGCCAAACTCGACAAAGAAAACCTCGATAAACTCGCCCCCATTACCAACGAGGAAGCGCTGATCAAGATCGCCGCCGCCATCAACATGTGCGAGCCCGATAACGTGTTCATCAACACCGGCAACGAAGCCGATTGTGCCTGGATCCGGAACTACTCCCTTGAAAAAGGCGAAGAGAAAGCTCTGGCCAAAAAAGGTCACACCATCCACTTCGATCTGCCCGAAGACCAGGCTCGCCTGGTGAACCAGACTTTCTACATCGTCAACGAAGACGAGAAGACCAGCGCCATGGCCAAGAAGGTCCTGCGCAGCGAAGGCCATGCCTATGTGACCGAGTACATGAAGGGCATCATGAAGGGCAAGACCATGATGGTCGGCTTCTACGCCCGCGGCCCTGTTGGTGCTTTTGCCACCACCCCGGCCATCGAGATTTCCAGCTCCACTTACGTGCTGCACTCGGCCGAGCTGCTGTACCGCAACTGCTACGACAAGTTCGACGCCGAAGCCGAACGCCGTGGCATCTTCTTCACCAACGTGCACAGTGAAGGACCCAACACCGCTGCTGACGTGCCCAACGCACGCATCTTCATGGATCGTTCCTGGTTGACCACTTTCTCCACCTTCTGCACCTACGCGGGAAACACCCTGCTGATGAAGAAGGGTAACCACCGCTTCAGCGTGGATTACGCCACCTACTTCGGCGTGGAAAAAGAGCTCTCCGAGCACATGTTCATCACCGGCCTGGAGAACAAAGACGGCAAGACCATCTACTTTGCTGGCGCTGCTCCTTCCGGTTGCGGAAAGACCACCACAGCCATGGTTGGCTCCGGCTTTGTGGGCGACGATCTGGCCCAGATGTGGATCGCAGAAGACGGCACCTGCCGCGCCATCAACCCCGAAGCCGGTATTTTCGGCATCGTGGAAGATGTGAATCGCGAAGGCGATCCCATGCTCATGAAATCTCTACGCGACGACGACACCGAAGTGATCTGGTCCAACGTCCTCATCGGCGAAGACAAGGTTCCTTACTGGAGTGGCAGTGGCGAAGATAGTCCCACTGAAGGCATCAACTTCCAGGGACCCTGGAAAAAAGGCATGACCGATGCCAACGGTAAAGCAGTTCCCATGAGCCATAAGAACTCCCGTTGCACCATCGATGCCAAAGCCATCGCCAACCACAACGGACCGGCCAACGCTGATCCCAATGGTGTGCCGGTGCAGGTCATCACCTACTCCGGTCGCGATGCCGACACCATGCCTCCAGTGTGGGTTGCCAAGAACAACACCGCTGGTGTTGCTGTTGGAGCGAGCATTGTTTCGGCAGCCACCGCCACCGAGATCGGCGCCACCGGCGTGCGGCGTCAGCCCTGGGCCAACGCCCCGTTCATTCCCGGCGCTCTGGCTGACTATATGGACGCGCAGTTCAAGTTCTTCAACTCGAACAAATACAGCGACGGCAACCGTCCCATCATGGCTGGCCTGAACTACTTCCTGACTCACGCCAACCGCGGCAGTGACGGAAAAGGTCTGCTGGGCGAGAAAAAAGACGTGCATGTGTGGCTGGGCTGGCTGGCTGAATACGTCAGCGGCACTGTGGAAGCCATCGAGACTCCCATCGGCTTTGTTCCCAAGTACGATGACCTGAAGAATCTCTTCGCCGGCATCGACAAGGAATACCCGAAGAGCCTGTACGACATGCAGTTCTCACTGTACATCGACAAAATCGTGGCTCGCATTGATCTGCAGACCGAAGCTTATGGCAAGGAAGAGAATCTTCCTGGCCAGCTGTTTGAAGTGTTTGAAGCTCAGAAGGCTGAGCTGAATGCGCTGAAAGAAGCTAAGGGTGCTATCGTGAATGTTGAGACGCTGTAATAGTTGATTGATTTCACGTAGACTGTCAGACAGGGTGGGGCTTTAAGCCTCACCCTGTTTTTTTAAAATGATTGTCCTGGCCT
>JAOZJV010000005.1:15149-23050 GCA_029935695.1 Candidatus Krumholzibacteriia bacterium
GACGCAATGAACGAAAGACTCCGCAATCGAAGAAATAGAATTTGGGATGGGCCACAGAGCAAACTCCAGAGTGAAACCATCACCCAGCTCTGTGGCCAAAAAAGGGTGCATGGTTTTCATGATCGCCCGGCCAGCCATCAAATCCACGTCCCCTCGTTTCAGCTTGCGCGAACTGGAGCCCGTTAAAATGAATTGAATTTTTGGATACTTCTCAATCAACAAATGCACCATATCCAAAAGCTCGGGAATTTTCTGTATCTCATCAATAATCAGAACATCTTCAGGAATTCCCGCAGCCACTATTTCCCGCAGTTTTTCAGGATGAACTGAAAATTCCTGAACGGTTTGAGGATCCAGCAGATCCAGGTATTTAGCATTGGGGAAAACCTCTTGCAACCAAGTGGATTTACCAGTACCACGAGGACCAAAGAGAAAGAAACTTTGTGCCGGTGCTTGGAACAATCTTGGAAATAAGCTTGCTGGATGTGCCATTTTCCCGCCTTTTTGGAGTTACCAACTCCTAATTTAGCGACAAAAAGGAATTTGTCAATCCAAATAGTATTCCAGACGGGTGGGGATAACAGCCAATCGGCTCAGCCATTTATTCCTGGATGGTCAATAAAAGAAGGGCCACCCCTTGAGGAACGGCCCTTCTTTCCAATTCAAATTTCACTTCTGTTACTGCTTCGTAACAGTAGCCCCTTCAACAATCACGTGGTACTTGTACCCTGCGCCAAAATCCTTGTCCACGGACAACGGGCCCATGACCAGCACCAAATCGCCAACCTGAGCGTGGCCGTCTGTGGTGACAGTCAAATCACTGGTCTCATCGGTGCCGCTGCCATCCTGCACGTGCAGCCAGTTGGTGCCCATAATGTTGGGACTGAACTTGACCACCCGGGCACTGATCAGAACTTCCTTGCCGCCCAGTTCATTGGCTTTGGCATAAATCTCACCCACGGTGTAACCACCATCGGCTTTTTCCACACCTTCAACTTTTGCATTTTCCAAAATAGTTTTGGTGCCGCTGATAGGTTCATCGGCATCACCCATGCCGCCCATACCACCCATGCCGCCGTGCATTCCTCCGCCGGAACCGCTCGCAGCAATTTCGCCTTCTTTGGCGATGAGGCCGACGAAGAGAATAGTCTCGAAGGTCCGGTCCAGACTTTTGGCGTGGAAATTCTTCATTTCCATGGCGCCCTCGAAAGCCACACGCTCGCCTACTTTCAGATCTGCAGTGGCGGGACCGGCAATCCATACTTTTTCTGACCCCATGTCCAGATGCACATAAGAGTATCCACCGGAGTCCATGGTTTCGAGAATTTCGCCACCAGGAGCAGCTGCAGGAGTTGGCGCGGAGTGCTCAGAATGACCACCGGCAGCCTGGCTCTTGGTTTCGGGCTCAATGTCGCGGGTGGTGGCTTCGTCGCCGCAACCGGCTACGGCAAAAGCAAGCAGACTGACAGTCATTATCAACAGGATATTACGTGCAGTTTTCATCACAGAAATCTCCGATGTTTGCAGTGGCGAGACCGGCAGAATTCATCCGGCCCTGAAAAAACATAACCCATCAAAAGTAGCCCGGTATTTGTCCGAGGGCAAATACTCCGGACAATACTCCGGACAATACTCCGAATAATCTAGCTGGGCTTACCCAACAGCCGGAACATTTCCTTCTTGTAAGTCTCCACACCCGGCTGGTCGAAAGGATTAACCCCCAGCAGACGACCACTGACTCCCACCGCTTTTTCAAACATGAAGAGCAGGCCACCAATCACCTCGGGAGTGATGCGATCAATCTCCAGACTGGTGCAGGGAACGCCACCGCTGAGGTGGGCGTTTTTGGTGCCTTCGTAGGCTTTCCAGTTGATATCATCCAGTGTGCGGCCGGTCAGATAGTTCAAACCATCGAGATTGCCACCCTCGGCCTCGTCACCGGGAACCGTCAGCTCAGACACGGCGTTGCGCACGCAGAGAAAGGTTTCCTGCAGATTGCGTTTGCCGTCCTGAACGTACTGACCAAGGCTGTGCAGATCGGTGGTGAACACCGTGGAAGCAGGGAAGATTCCTTCGCCGCCCTTGCCTTCGCTTTCACCGAAGAGTTGCTTCCACCACTCCTGCACCGTTTGCAGGTCGCTGTGGAAGGTGCTCATCACTTCGGTGGTGAAACCCTGCTGGTAAAGGCCATGACGCACGGCGGCATACATGTGGGCGGGGTTGGCTGACATATCTTCTGCAAGACAGGCCTTTCGCATACTGCTGGCTCCGGCCACCAGGGCGCGGACATCAACACCGGCGACGGCCAGGGGCACCAGCCCTACGGGCGTCAGCACGGAAAAGCGTCCGCCAACATTATCGGGGATGATGTAGGTTTCGTAGCCTTCTTCAGTGGCCAGCTGGCGCAGAGCGCCCCGGCTGGTGTCGGTGATGGCGGTGATGCGCTCTGCTGCACCCTCTTTGCCAAACTGATCTTCCAGCATGGTTCGCAAGGTGCGGAAAGCCACCGCAGGCTCCAGGGTGGTGCCGGATTTTGAGATCATGCAGATGCGAAAATCCCGTCCCTTGCATTTTTTCAGGACCCGGCTCAACGATGCCGAGCAAAGACCGGTTCCGGCGAAGAGAATTTCCGGGCACCCTTCAGCAGAGCCACCGAGAGCGTCCAAAATGGCGCGCGACCCCAGATACGACCCACCGATACCAATGACCACATAAAGTGAAGAATCTTCACGGGCACGGGCTGCCGAAGCTTCAATTGCCTGGAATTCTTCTTCCGTGATGCGGTCGGGAAGATCCAGCCAGCCCAGATATTCCGAACCTGGACAGGTGCCCTGTTCCAACTCGGCAGCGGCCGCAAGGACCGCCGGGGCCATGGCCTGCAAATCCGCCGCAGACAGGAAATTTTCTGTCCCGGTTACATCCAATCTGATTCCGCCAACTGCTTTCATATCCCGATCCTCCTTGCGCCAACCTGCTGTTTGGTATTATTCGTGTATCTACAATACAACGACTTCCTTCAGAATCAACGCCCATCGTATGGGCTGGAGTAAGAAATGGCCCTGGCCACACCCATCATCGCCGCCACTTATGCCGAAATCGCCCTCAAGGGGCGCAATCGCAATACTTTCATGCGCAAGTTGATCAACAACATCCGTGTCAGCTTGAAGGGCGAGCCACTGGAAGAAATTCGCCACGTGGAGAGCCGGGTGCTGGTGTATTTGACCGATGCTGGAGCTGCCGACCGAGTAGCCGACAAGATGCGCAAAGTCTTTGGCCTGGTTTGGGTTTCTCCTGTGGTACCCGTTCCCCGTACGGAAATTGATGATGAATTGATGGCCGACCTGGAAGCCGAGCGTGAGCCCCGCCTGACTCGTGTGTGCGAGGTGGCCGTCGAACTGACCCGGGAAAACCAGAGCAACGCCACCAACTTCAAGGTGGCCACCCGGCGGAGTGATAAAACGTTTGCGCTGAAGAGTCCCGAAATAAGCATGTCCGTGGGGGCCGCCGTGCACACCGGATGCAACCTTCCCGGCCGCATGACCGACCCCGACATGGTGGTCAACGTACTGGTTCTCAAAAGCAACATTCTGGTGTTCACCGGCAAGGAAAAGGCCTTCGGTGGTCTTCCTTCCGGATCCAGCGGCCGGGCCATGGTTCTGCTCAGCGGTGGCATCGATTCACCCGTTGCCGCCTTTTTGATGATGCGCCGGGGCCTGACTCCGGAATTCATCCATTTCTACTCTGGTCGCAACCTGCAGGAAGCCGATGTGGCCAAAATCATCGTCCTGGCTGAAATACTGGCTGAGTACTCTCCCGTGCCTCTGAATCTGCATCTGGTGCCAGTGGTTCCTTTCGAAATGCGCTCCATTGGGGTGGTCCCTGACAACTACGACATGGTCATGTTCCGCCGATTCATGTTTAAATGCGCCAATCGGTTAGCCAAGCACGACAGCTGCCGGGCTTTGATCAGTGGTGACAGTCTCGGGCAGGTGGCCAGCCAGACTATCCACAACCTCGGCGCCATCACCCCTGACATCGAAATGCCCATTCTGCGCCCCCTGATCGGCATGGACAAAATGGAAATCACCGCCTGGTCCAAAGTCATTGGCGCCTTCAAAACATCTGTTCTGCCTTACCGCGATTGCTGCTCCATCCGCTCGCCCAAACCAATTTTGACTGCTCGCCCTCAAGATCTTCTGCGCTACAGCAAAGATATGGATTTGGAAGAGGCTGTCTTCCAGGCCCTGAAGGATTCGGACAAGGTCGTTGTGGGTGACAAAACCCCCATCATTTCTGAAAAAAACACTTAACTCCTGATTTTCCCGCCCGATAAAATACTTGTATCTGGGAAGCCAACCGACTTTCCAAGGCAAGTAACGATCATCCTGGTGAGGACTTACCTCGACGGAGCCGGATGATCAGGCACCATCTCAGGAGGAGAGCGTAATGAAGATTCTGGTCGTAGACGATTCTCGTGCCATGCGCCGCATCGTCTCACGGACGATCAGGCAGGCTGGCTTCACCGGTCATGACATCGTGGAGGCCGAAAACGGCCAGGAAGCCCTCGAAGTCGCCAAAGCCGAAAAGCCCGACCTGATTTTGTCCGATTGGCACATGCCAATCATGACGGGCATTGAGTTTCTGACAGCCATGAACGCCGAGGGTCTTGAAATTCCCTTTGGCTTCGTGACGTCCGAAAGCACCAAGGAAATGGTTGATCAAGCCACTGAAGGCGGAGCGATGTTCCTTTTGGCCAAACCCTTCACTGCTGATGACATGGCTCAAGTCCTGGGAGCGTTTGTATCGTGACAGCCACTGGTCGCATCAGGAGAATTGAAGACCCCATGGACTTGATGTCCAAAATGGAAGCCCTCAAGGAAGCGGTGGACGCCTGCACGCACACCTTCAGAACCCAGTTCGGTATGGAACTGGAAATGGATGGCATGCCCAGCGCACCGGATCCTGAAGGTATCCTCTACGGAAGCTCCATTGCACTGACCAATGAAAAGATCAGTTATCAATATGCAACCGTTTTCACTGAGTCCACGGGCGAAGCTCTGACTCGCACCTTGTTCGACATGGATGAAGACGAAGAACTCACCATGGAGGACATGAGTGATGGCCTGAATGAAATTCCCAATGTGGCCGCCGGTGTCTGGAAGGCCCAACGGGAAAAATCAGCAGGTGAATGGTATCAATTAGGGTTGCCTACATTTTTGAAAGGCAACAGTTGGATAAAATATTTCCCCAGAGGGATCAACGCTATATCTCAAAAACTCAAGGGACCGGATGGCATCAGCCTTCAAGTGATCCTGATTTGGAGATATATCGAAAATGCTGGAGGCACTCAGCAAATGACTACAAGCACAACCGAAGCGACAGGCATCAACGTTCCTGCCCAAGTTCTGCAGGAAGCAGTTAAGGCCGTTGTCGACACATGCTCTATCCAAATGGGACTCGAGCTCGCGGTTGATCCGAATCCTTCGGACCCCCGTGAGGCCAATGTCGAATATGGCACTGCCATTGCCCTGACCGCTGCAGATGGCGGCTGGCAACTGGCTGTCATGGCCGGCAAGGATAGTTGCATGGACCTGACCCGGGCCATGTTTGCCATGGAGCCCGATGAAGAACCCGAAATGGCTGATATGGCCGACGCCGTTGGTGAAATTGCCAACGTGGCGGCGGGCGTTTTGAAAGCCAGCCGGGCTGCGGCCGGACAGGCCGTTCAACTGGGACTGCCCTTGTTCATGGAGGGTGGCAGCTGTATCGAATTTTTTGCCAGAGGCATCCAGGGCATGGCCCAGACCGTTCGGGGTCCCAACGACCTTGAAGCCCACGTTGTCATTATCTGGCAGGAAGGGTAATTGCCGTGACACTGACGTTGCCTGAAACCAAAGAGATTCTGGACCTGGTGGGACTTCTCATTGATGAGAAGCCAGTGTTCAGGCCTGGTGACGGCTGGGATCTGACCCAACCGAAACCGGGGACGTATATCACTTTCCTGCAGGGAAGAGATAACGCCATCGAGGGAGCCATCATCACCGATCTTGCTGCCACACTTTATATTGGTGGCAAGCTGATTCTGTTGCCTGAAGCAACGCTGAAGGATCAGTTCAACAATGGAAAGGCTGACGAACCGGTTATTGAAGCTCTCACTGAGGTTATCAACAACCTGCGAACTCTCTACAACAACATTGACCTGAATCCTCACGTGGCGCCCACCCAGACCTTCGCCTATCAGGTGCCGGGTCCGGACGACTTTGTCGCCTGGGTGCTCAATCCGTCTAAACGGGTCGATTATGTTGGAGAAACTAACTACGGCACCGGAACCATGACCCTGATTGCGCCATAAATGTGCCTTTCAGCGTATTGGGGTAATGGAACCCGTTAAGCCGCGCCCTGAACTTGCCTCCAGCTGGGTGTCGGACCATGGAATAAATAGGGAACAGACCTTTTGTGGTCTGTTCCTTTTTTGAATGCATCAAAAGAAAAGCCCCCCGAAGTTTATTCGAGGGGATAGAGCGCGGGGCCGAGCCGGGACCAATGGGCAAACCAGCCGCGAGAGCAGCTTCGGGCCACGACCTGAGACGATTGCCCCGCTGAAGTCTTGTGTTTTACCGTACGGATAATTTATAATTCTGTCAAATTTGGTGGTACTTCGGAAAAGGAATGTTTTGGGAAAATCAGCCTACCTACTTTTGACGCTTTTGGTTTTAATTTTCCTGGGCACATGGGCCGAAGGGCCCTACGCCTGGGGATTCAATCATTTTGCCTATCTGCCTCCGCTTTTTCTTTTAGTTTGGCTGGCCCTGGTTTCTGTTTCTTTGTTACCAGGGGTTCAACGCATCATCGGCCAGTCTTTTGAACAGCAATTCCCCCACATGGTTTTTAATACAAAAACAGGGCCATGGATTCTGACTCTTCTGGGAGGACTGTCATTCTATTTTCTCCAAGGCCAGTCATTCTTCCTCGGTGATGGATATTTAATCATAAACCTGGTTGAAAAAGGGACCCCTTTCCGAATTTTCGACAACATGGATTTCTTCCTCCACAGCAAAATATTCCAACAGGTCACTCCCCAAACTGATGCCGCCACTCTCTATCGGTCCGGTTCAATTCTGGGGGGAGTTCTGGCCATCCCACTTCTTGTTTTTCTGTTAAGACGACTCCAGTGGGAATTGTGGAGGCGGGCACTGGTGCTGGCCTTGTTTGTTTTCAGTGGTCCGGTGATTTTATTTTTTGGTTATATTGAAAGCTACACTTACCTGTATATCTTCATCACGTGTTTTTTAGTCTCAGGGCTCTTGTATCTGGAAAACAACGCTCCTCTTTATCTTGTTTCTTCTTTTTTTGGTCTTGCTGTTTTCTTCCATTTCTCGGCGCTTTTCTGTTTACCCGCATTGTTGTTTCTTTGGCTCATCAAACCAAACCAGAAAAATTGGAAAAGCCTCTTAATGACCATTTTGCCCCCGGTGGTGCTTGTGGGAATTAGTTTGGCCGCCCACGTTCACGGAGGTTATTCTGCTCGCTGGCTGCAGCACGATTTTTTTGACAATCACCATGTGCGAACCATGTGGCTATCCCTCACTGGAGAATACGGCCTTTTCTCCCTGGCCAACCTCATCCACCAGGGGAACCAGTTGATAGTCGTAGCCCCGGTTTCAATGCTGATCATTGTTTTGCGAGTGAAAAATATCTTCGCCCGCCGAGGTGAATCCAGGCTTCAGTTTCTTATTGTCCACCTTATCACCATTGGCCTGATTAGCCTGACTATTGACCGAAAACTGGGTGCGGCTCGAGATTGGGATCTGCTTGTTGCCCACTCAGCCAGTCTTTACCTTCTAGCGGCAATGGTGCTGTCAGCCTCCAAAAAAGTTTCACGCAAAATACTTTCTCTCGTC
>JAOZJV010000005.1:23060-23668 GCA_029935695.1 Candidatus Krumholzibacteriia bacterium
TGTGGCCAAGGGCTTTCCTCCTTCTGCCCGCGCTCATGCATTTGAAGAACTTGGGCAACATTATCGAGAACAAGGAGACCTCGAAAAATCGCTGCTGATGTACGATCAGTGCATTGCAGCCGACCCATTTCATTACCGGTATTATGCCCTGCGCGGAGCCACCAATTTTTCTCTTGCCCGGAATGCCGCACCCAATAGTTCCGAGCGGCAAGAGTACACTGCTGAGGCACTGAAAAACTTCAGTGAATCACTGGAGCGCAATCCTTCGGATCTTTCGGCGCGGAAAAACCTGGGGAAATTGTTGATCCTGAACGGTAATCCTGATGAGGCCAGAACTCATTTTATGGAAGTTTTCAGTAGCACTCCAAATGACCCGGAAGCTCTGGAAATGCTTGTCTATTGCTTGATTTCAATAATGGAAAAAGATTTGGCTGAGAATCGTCAAACGCCGAGGTCTTTATATTCCGAATCCAGCATTTTAGTTCAACGTCTTTTGGAGATCAGCCCTGGGAACAGGAAATACAAAACCATGAAAGAACGAATAGAGGCAATTGGTCTTTCTTTTTCCCCCTAGGAAAAACCAATTGCCCCGTGTTCCTGTACATCCG
>JAOZJV010000006.1 GCA_029935695.1 Candidatus Krumholzibacteriia bacterium
ATGGATCAGCCATCACGACTCACTATCCGGTCATCACCGAAGGCAACCGGATCATGCGGCCCGGGCTCAAATTCAAGGTTGAAGGATCAGCGTTGCAGAAGTTTGACTTCATCTCGCTGATGCTGGCCCTGTTCTGTGGTACAGCCGCCCTGCCGCACATCCTGATCCGGTATTACACCGTGCCCAGTCCGGCTGCGGCTCGTAAATCAACCATTGTGGCCATTTCCGCCATCGGGTTCTTTTACATCCTGACCTTATTCATGGGTCTCGGGGCCATGGTCAGTGCCGTGGTCAATCCGCTGACCAACAACATGTCTGCCCCGTTGTTGGCTCAATCCTTCGGGACATTCCTGTTCGCCATCATTTCGGCCATCGCCTTTGCGACGGTTCTGGGCACAGTCAGTGGCCTGATCATCGCCGCCTCAGGCGCCGTGGCCCATGATTTGATGGACCGGTTCGCGGGCATGAACATGACTGAGCAGAAAAAAGTCCGGGCCGGCAAAATAGCTGCTTTTGTGGTGGGACTGCTGGCCATCATCCTGGGCATACTCTTCCAGGGCATGAATGTATCATTCCTGGTGGGCTGGGCATTTGCAGTGGCGGCATCGGCCAACCTGCCGGCAATCATCATGCTCCTGTTTTGGGATAAAACCACAGCCAAAGGCATCACTGCATCCATCACGGTGGGAATTATTGCAGCCCTGGGCCTGATCCTGGTATCACCCAGCATGTACACCCGGTATGGACTGGATCCGGACACTGCGCTGGTTCCCTTCAGCAACCCGGGTTTGATTTCCATTCCCCTCAGCTTTATCACCCTGGTGGTGGTTTCGCTGATGACGCAGAAGAAGACCGAAGCCTGATATTGGTGGATACCGAGTGCCGGGGGAATCTCCCGGCACTCGTGTGTTCAGGAAATGGGCATTTTCGTCATGGAACCATTTGGGTGTATTATTTAGCCCATGGTAGAGTCATGGCAGCAGCATTTTGCCGCCGTTCTTCAAATGCAATCAACTTCCCCAAGGGGTCTTTTCATGAAACGAATCACCATCCTGGCCATCACTATCCTTTTCCTGGTTGTCAGTGTCATGCCGGCAGCAGCCCAGGAAGCACCCAAATCCGTGCCCATGCAGATGTACCATGTGGCCTTGATCAAACATGGTCCCAACTGGAAATCCCAGAACAACCAGGAGGGTATGGATCGTCGCATGGAAGTCATCAAACAAATAAAAAAAGGTGCCAGAAATGGCGTTATTGTGACTGCTGGCTTGGTTAATGATGAGACCGATGTGGAATTTATCATCATTTTAAACATTAAAAATAAATACGAAGCTCTGGATCTGCTGGACAATGCTCCCAATCATAAAAATGGCATGTATAAGTCGGATATTTTTTCAATGTTTGCACCCAAAGGTCTTGTGATCGGCGATCTGCAGAAGTAGCGTTTGGTTCAATCAATAAAGAAAAGGCCGATTCCCATGGGAGTCGGCCTTTTCTTTCAAACAGGAAACCTGGTTTTAAAGTCCGAAACCAATCCTGAATTCCATCCAGGACTGCTTTTCTGTATCCCCAGCTTCTAACATATAATTATAACGCACACTCACATGCCCAACGAAAGAATCCCAGGGCATTTTGTAGCCAATTTCCGGCGCCAAAGCCACATGCCAGTTGTCGTCTTTAATGGTGTAAAGACCAAGAGTCGACATTTTCTCCAACCAGGCGGTTCCGGCATTCATGCCCACATAGAACCGCCCAGAGCGCACTTTTTTGGGTCCGAACTCATAAAATCCGGCAAAGTAAATAGGCACCGCGTTGATGTACTTACCCCACATACCAGTGGCTTGCACATTATCATTGCTGATGGTTTCACTGCCTGAATCAGAAAGGACGTTGTACCCGACATTCAAGCCCCAATACACATTGGTAGTGGCCCGTTTGCGGTATTCGACATTGATACCCCGTGCCTGAAAGCCGGAAATATAATCAGCCGTTTCGCCCATGCCGATGGCGCTGCTCCAGGACATTCCAAAGGCGGAGTCTCCCCCGGCGATTGCAGAAGAAGGCAAACTGAAAGCCAAAAGGAGCAACGAAACAATGAGTAGTTTTTTCATGATGACACTCCTTTCTAGCGGCTTGAAGCCTGGATGTAGGTGGACTGGGTGAAGCACTGATCGATACCCCGGGGAATATCAACATTGGGATTCCCGCTGGTTTCCCCACCAAGAGCACCATTGATGACAGCGACCCACAAACCAGGCGTCACCAGGTCAGGATCAGTTGAGTTATCTTCGGTGACTCCGCGCCAATCAGCCATGGTCCACATGATGGTGCCCTGGGTGTATTGGTAGTAACCCGTGGTGGGATAACCCCAACCGTAACCAGGATATCCACCCCAATAGCCACCACCGTAATAAGTGTACCCGATGTAGGCATCACTCTGGACGGCGCCCACCTGGACAACGACATCAGGAAAGGTATCGCCATCGGCGAAGCTTGGGTCATAAACCCGGATGAATCCACGAGCAGCCATTCCTTCAGCCACTTTGGACAGAATCAAGGCATCGTATTCACGGGGCAGAGGCAAGGATGAATCATCAAGAGGATCAACCATGGGCATCACCGTATCGGGCATAGCCCAATAACGCAATCCGCTGTAGTTTCCGTCAGGGTTATTCGTAGTCAAGGCCACCCCTATATCACCCAGGTCTTCCGGCTGGTTGGGATAACAGGCCCCCAGCACCAGAGCCAGGGCCACGCTGGTGCCCAAAAGCAGCAACATGCGTGAATTTGTCATAGATCTCATGGTATCTCCTGTGTTGAAAGAAGTGTTGTTCGCGAGAAAAGGTACACTAACAATGAATTTTTTACAACTATTGTGATCATTCGGTACTTGAGGACAGGGCACTTAGTGAAATCGGCCAACCAGAACCATGCCGTTGATCGTGGGCACTAATTGCCATGCTGAATCTCCGGTGGGGCCCTTTCGGGCCACAGTGCGGCCGATAATCCAGCCGATGGTGGCTCCGGCAACCACATCCGAGGCATAATGTTTGTTGTCTTCCATCCGGCCCAACCCGGTCAGCACACCCAGGCTCACCCCTGCGGCAGTGCCCCAGCCACCGTAATGTTTGCTCAAAACACCCGCTGTGGTGAAGGCCATGGCTGTGTGCCCCGAAGGAAAGGAATAGGGATCGCCGTTGGGCCGGGTTCGATGGAAAATCAATTTGCTGGCACTGGTAACTCCATAGGTCAATAAGGCCCCACGGGTCAGGTCATAACCAAAGAGAGCCAAATTGTCGTTGTCCTGCCAGCTGCCCACTGCCCAGGTGCCGAGAGCCAGGGGAATTTGCACCCTTGCATCACCCCAAATATTTCCGAAATCAAAAAGAGGATCCAAAAAACTCTCATTCAGGCCCTTCACGGCACTTTCAGGATCTTCAAATTGGTACACCAACAGTGTGGCGGTGGTTCCCCCAAGCAACCACCAGGCATTTTCCGTGGTGAAAAGAGCCTCGCCGTCGTCCACCACATCTCCGAAAAAAGTACCCTGAGCCAAGGCTACATGGGAATTACAAGCCCATATCAACAGGATCAGGACCAAAAATTTTCGCACCTAAATCATCTCCCTTTATAGCATTGAGTATCCCTTTTCCCATCATACCAGTATGGTGTCTGAAAATACCAACTCCGATTTACGGTACTCAAATATTGAGGAAATACCATGGCTCAAAATGTCGAGATCAAAGCCCGGGTGGCAGATCCTGATTTATTCCGTAATACTGCCACGGCTTTGACTAAAAGCAATGGTGAGGTGATCCATCAGACCGATACATTTTATACAGTGCCCAAAGGAAGGCTCAAACTCCGAGACTTTGGTGATGGCCGGGGTGAACTGATCCGTTACCAGCGGCCCGATGCCAGTGGACCCAAGGTCTCCGATTATGCCATCAGCCGGACCAACGATCCTGATGGACTGGCCCACCTTCTGGCTGGGGCCTTGCCGGTGTTGGGTGTGGTACTCGCCGGCGATGGCAGCATTGAAGACGGCCAGGATGAAACCCACCATTTGATGGATCAACTGGGCATTGCCCAGGAGAACCTGGTTCAGGGTGCCTACCTCGATTTGCTCACCAGTCAAAACAGGGTCTGAATCAAACTTGGACCGCGGGGCCGCCGGCAGTTACAGTAGCATCATCAAACCACCCACTTATCAGGAGCATTTCATGGCCCACTCCGGATCCAAAAAAGTCATCTTTGCCGCCCTGGCCGGTAATGGATTGATTTCCATCACCAAACTTTTTGCCGCCAGTGTGACCGGCAGCAGCGCCATGTTATCTGAAGGAATTCACTCCATCGTGGACACGGGCAACCAGGGCCTGCTTCTGCTGGGAATGAAAAAAGCCGCCAGGCCCGCCGACAAGGAGCACCCTTTCGGCTACGGCAAGGAGATCTATTTCTGGTCCTTTGTGGTGGCGATCCTGATTTTTGCCGTGGGTGCCGGCGTCTCTCTCTATGAAGGTGTGCATCACATTCAGCACCCGGTGCCCATTGAGAACGTCTCCCTGACTTATATTGTGCTGGGCTTGTCGTTTCTTTTTGAAGGGGCGGCCTGGGGTTTCGCCCTCAAGGAATTCAAGCGCAGCAAAGGTCGGCTGGGATATTTCCAGGCAGTGCGACGCAGCAAGGATCCCTCCACCTTTGTGGTCCTGTTCGAAGATTCCGCAGCCATGGTCGGTATCATCGTTGCTTTCCTGGGCATCTGGCTGGGTCAGATAACCGGCTGGATGTGGCTGGATGGAACCGCCTCGGTGATCATCGGTCTGATCCTGGCCCTGACTGCCTGGTTGCTGGCAGTGGAAACCAAGGATCTGCTCATTGGCGAAAGTGCCGTACCTGAAATGGTGGATGGGATTCGCCAGCTGGCGGGCGAAGTCAGCGAAGTTGAATTTGTGAACGAAGTGCTCACCTTACACATGGGACCGGAATTTGTACTGGTGAACCTGAGCCTGGATTTCTGCGATTCATGCGCGGCCCAGCAGGTGGAAGAAGCCATTGCCAAACTGGATGGGCGGATCAAGCTGAACTGGCCCCTGGTGCAGAAAGTTTTTGTGGAAGCAGAACGGCGCAAATAATAATCCATTGTCGATTGTAGAATTTTCTTCAATTTATAGACTATTATTGAACACTATTCTTCTCTTCTTTGAAGCAACTAAACTAACCTGCTATTTTACAACAGGTTAAAAAGTGGCAACCTCCTTGCAATGGGTCCTGTGTAGTCAACAAACACACCGGCACCACCGCCGGTAACCAAGGAGAAATAAAAATGAAGAACCTGCTCAACACCACCGTGATCACCCTGGCCCTCGTCACCATTTTCGCCTCCGCATCCTTCGCTGGCACCCCTGCTGATGAGTACGAATTCACAGCCCTGGATAAAGACGTTGTAATCGAATTTCCTGCTCCGGTCAGCATGGAAGACTGCAACAATGCGGCAGCACTCCAACACCGCATTGACCTGGTCCTGAGTGCTTTTGAGTACGACGTCGACATCAACGAAGCAGAATGCACGCACCCTGATCACTCTCGAAACGTGGCCGGGCTGGATGTGGAGACTACCCTTTCCGACCTGGGCTTTGATGGTTGATGGGATATAAAGTGGAAGGGCGGCCTGATGGCCGCCCTTTTTTTTCCACCGAAAAGCGAGTGTTTAATCATCCCCCACCGATAGGTAGGCCAGCAGTGCTTCGATCTCATCTTTACTTAACGGCATGATGTATTTTTCCATGCGTTTGTTTTTGCGTTCGCCCTTTTGAAAACTCTGGATTTGAAGCCTCAGATAATCCGTATACTGCCCGATTAATCCTGGAGTAGAGCCCTTGCCCGAACTGTCCGTCCCATGGCACCGTGCGCATTGACCCGAATAAATTTTTTCGCCCAAACTAAAATCACCATCAAAACGAGCCACATTGAAAACCCGTTGGGCAATGTGAAGTTTTTCCAGAGCAGGCATGTCTTCATCCACCACCGGCATTTTGGTCATGAGGTCTTTTTCCGCCAGATAATTGGCAATATCCTGGAGATCGTTTCCCGGAAGTTCCCGTTCGGTGGCGTACATGCCCATGGCTATGCTGGAGCGCTGACCACTGCGGAAAGCGTGCATCTGTTTGATCAGATATTTGGCGGGCAATCCGGCCAGGCGAGGGTACTCGCCATCGCCCCCACCTTCACCAAACTCACCGTGGCACGCAGCACACAGTTCATTGATATCACTCCCGTTTTCAGGATCGTAACTGTACTGCTGGTCATCTTGAGCAAAGGCCACTGAGCTGAGGGCCATAAGAAGGAAAAGGATTTTAAACAAGGTGCGTATGCCTCTGCTGGAGTCATGAAAACTTACATTTGCAGAAAACATACTTAAACAATAGGAAAAGGCCAAAAACATATTCCATGTTTCCGGCCCACTCCTGAAAATTCTAGAAATTCATGGAAAGACCATAAGCCATGGCCAGATCATCTTTTTTGGGTGTCACCCCTTCAGCATTTTCTTTAGGACGGGACATGTGATCCCATGTAAAGGATGCAGTAAAATCAACATCCCCGATCAAATCAAACTCAAACAAAATGAAGGTGTGCTGGATGCTGTTTGTATCATCACCGATCCCCACTTGAATTCCATATTCCGCCGTCAGTTCAATGTTGTCAGTCAGGTCCATTTCCAGTGTCGTGCGCAACGGAACACTGGCATTTCCTTCGGAATCTTCTTCACCGGGAAGGACCGACAAATACCTGGTGTCTTCATAACCAAGGCCAGCTTCCACATACCAGTCCGCGGTGCTGCTGCGGCTCATGAAATAACCCGCACCAACACTGCCTGTGCTGCGCAAATCCATGTTTTTGAAATTATCCGAATAGAATTCCAGTTTGACGGGTGTCAGGAAAAATCTCCGGGAAAGAAAAATTTTCCACTCGGCGTTGACACGGTGGTTGTTGATGGTTTCAACTTCATCCACTGTGCTGACATTGCCCTGATAACGCAAATCAATGCGGGACCGGATAGCTTCTCTTTTGAGAAAGACCTTGCTTCCAAAATCGTTTTGTTCGGTGTTGCCGGATAAGATTTTCCAGTCAGCCCCAAGTTTAATGGACCAGAAGTTGAGCTCTGTGGGTTCACCATCCAGAATGGAATGGACCTGAGCGTGGTTCAGCTGGTGCACACCATCGGCAGCATCAACCCGCAGAATTCCATCTTTCAGGGCAGCGGTGCCCGTGTACAGAGTGCCATCAACCATGGCGTAGGTCATCACCCGGGAAGAACGGATCTCTTTCACGTCATCCCAGTCGATGCTCAGGTCATCCAATTCTTCACTGTCAAAGTCCAGCGATTCATCACGCATCAAATCAATGGTGCCCCAAAGCCATTCGCCGGATGAAAGGCGGATCCAATCCCGGTCATTGGCTGATGGGGCCGGCGGCGCCCAGACACCTTCCTGAGCTGGTGTGACACCGGCACTCAGGATCAGGATGACAAGGGTGATCATGATGGTTTTGTAAATTCTACAATGCATGAGAAGCTCCTGATAAATTATTGTTTGCCGGGAAATGCTGTAATCCGTTGATTGGATTTAATGAGGCGGTCCCTGTTGGCTGAAATCAAACACCCAGCGCAGCAAGGCAATGAGCACCAGGATACCACCTTCGAGACGGGAAACTTTCCAGCCTGTTTTGATGAAAAAGAGCACCAGGAAGACCATGCCACAGAGAGCATACAGAGACATGCGGGCCGCGCCGTCGATGTCCAGGGGATGCACCATACCAGCCACACCCAGCACCCCCAGCAGATTGAAAATATCACTGCCGATAAGATTACCCGCACTGATTTCGTACCGACCCTTGAGCACGCCGGCCAGGCTGGTGGCAAACTCAGGAGCAGACGTTCCGGCCGCGACAATAGTCACGGCAATGACCCAATCGCTGATACCGAAGCTGTGGGCCAGAGCCGAGGCCGACTCCACCATGATGAAAGCGCCGCCCACAATACCGAACAACCCCAACACCAGAAAAAGAACATCGTGGACCAGAGTTTTTTCCTGGTCCGCATTGCCCCCAATATCTCCCGCAGCCGCGTCACTGTCATGACGGTTCTTGAAAAGATAAATCAGATAGACAATGAGCAGAGAGAACAACAGGAGGCCGTCGGTTTTGCTGAGATGAAGATCGTGTCCGATCAGGACCAGAATAAGAACAGTGGAACCACCGAGGACCAGTCCGTCACGTTGCAGCAGTTTCCGTGATGTGGGAATAGCCCGCACCAGGGCACACCCACCCAGAATAAAACCCAGATTGAAAATATTTGACCCGACAATGTTACCCACCGATATATCGCCCTGCCCTTCAAAAGCGGAATACAGGGTGACGGCAAATTCCGGAGCGGAAGTTCCAAAGGCCACCACAGTCAAACCGATAATCAGCTCGGAAACGCCAAACCGTTTGGCAATACGCGAGGCCGCGTCCACCATGCCGGCGGCGCCAAAACCCACCACGGCGATGGAAACAATAACCACCAAGGAATTTATGGCCCAGTGGTAGTGCTCGAATGCAAACAATTCAGACAAATCAATCCTGACTTATGGGATGAAAGTGACAAGAGCCCGGTTGGGGTGTTAGATTACACGTTCGCGAAAATAATGCACGCTTCAATTGGCCCCCAAGGCCACCGACGGGATGGAAAATGCGCTACACAACCGACATCGTGGTCATCGACCTGGAAGCCACCTGCCCCACCGAAGACCAGGGCAACAACACCATCGAGCGCAGCAGCATCATCGAAGTCGGAGCCGTGCGGCTGGATCGGCGCAGCCTTGAAGTGGTCGATACATTCAGTGAATTGGTGCGTCCAGAGCGCTTTCCCATCGTGCCCTTCATCACCGAAATTACCAAAATTACCCCGGAAATGGTGGCTGAAAAAGATACGTTCGATGAGGTGGGTGCCCGTTTTCTGGACTGGTACGGGCCGCGCAACAAGGCCATCATCGCTGCTTTTGGCGCCTATTACGATATTCCACTTTTGCGCAAGGAATGCCAGGAATACGGGCTGGATTACCGCACACACATCGCCGGGGGAGCTTTTGACCTGCGCGCCGTGGCCACCATCTGGCTGGCGGCCAACGAGCACCGCACCAGCGGGCTGAATTTGAGCTCTATTTTGGGTAAGATGGATCTGGGAGATCAATTCACCGCCCATCGCGCCGTGGAAGACGCGCGGGCGGCGGCAGCCATTTTACAGGTGTTCCATTTGGGGCGGGCTTTGGTCTAGTACTAGGCGTTGGCCAAACTGGAAAGCATGGTCAGGCCTCCGAACAGAAACACACCCATAAAGTATAAAACCGTCAGCCCCAGGGAGATCATCACCACAATTTTCAGGAGGCGAAAACTGCGGCCCAGCTCTTGAAAGGCCGACGCCAGGTCTTCGGGACGGTTACTGATGCGGTATTGTTCGAAAATCTTTATGGCTTCCAGAAAACGATTGGAAGCGATGATGATGGGAATTCCCATGATGGCCCCCACTATGGAAAGGCAGGTCAGGATGCCGTAGACCATGCCGGCAACACCCATAAACTTCATATCTCCAAGGGTTTTACCAAATGTTACACCCATGCCATGGCCCTGTCCCGGCCCGGCAAAATCGGGATTGTCCTGGAATTGATTTCCGCCACTCATTTCATTCATTTAAAATCTCCCATGCATTACCGCTGAATTGTTTACCTTTGCTCCACTCTCTCACATTTGTGCAATTTATTCTCTCTTGAATCCCCCCTCCATATCTACCATTTTCTGAAGATAATCCGCGTTTGCCCGGAAACAGGCTGCTGCTCTGTTCCGGATCACGTCCGAGAGGAGATGCCCGTGTCGGATACCAACACCCTTTTCGAAACCCAAAAAGCCAACTTCGCCCATTGGGAGATTTTGAAGGATGTCGTCGATCAGCAAATCGATCTGATGCTCAACTACCGCCAGAGCGGGCACCCCGGCGGCAGCCGGTCCAAAGTCCACTACATGATCAGCCTGATGCTCAGCGGCGCCATGCGCTGGGATATCCGCCATCCGGAAAAGCGATTCGCCGATCGTTTTGTCCTGGTGGCAGGCCACACCGCCCCCATGGTGTACGCCATCCTGAGCACTTTCAACGAAGCCCTGCGCCTGATGCACGAAAAAACCGGCGATGATAAATACCTGGTCCACGGCGGCGCCGAGCGCACCATGACCTGGGAAGATCTGCTGGATTTCCGCCACCTTGGCGGCCTGCCCGGTCACACCGAAATGGCCGAAAAAAATCTCTTCTGCAAATTCAACACGGGTCCCAGTGGCCACGGCGCCCCTGCCTGTGTTGGTGAAGCCATGGCACTGAAACGTGCAGGCGCCGGCCAGGTGAAAGTTTTCGGTATTGAAGGCGAAGGCGGCCACACCGCCGGGTGCTGGCACGAAACCAAAAATTCGGCCTACGGTCTGGGTCTGGACAACCTGCACATGATTCTGGACTGGAACGATTTCGGCATCGACCCCCACAATTTCAGCAGCATCGTGCACGGCAGCCCCCGCGACTGGTTTACAAGCTACGGCTGGGACATTCATGAAGCAGCCGACGGCAGCGACTGGGCTGATGTGACCCGCGCCCTGCTGGATCTCAGCCACGGCGACAACACACCTCAGCGCCCGGGCCTGATGTTCGGTAAAACACGCAAGGGCCGTGGATACTACACCTACGACAACGACAGCCACGGAGCAGCGCATCCCCGCAACGGTGAAAAATTCTGGATGGGCCGCGCCGACTTCAGCAATACCTACGGCGTGCAATGGTCAGGCACCGGCGAAGCTGCTCCTGCAGACGCCGCTGAAATGCGCCAGCAATACGCTGACAATCTGAACGTGGCCCTGGATGTTCTGCGCGGCAACGACGAGCTGGTTTCCTACCTGGCCAACCGCCTGGTTGAGTTGGGCGACAGCGTGCCCGAATCCATCGACACCTTCAGCCTGCCCACAGATAAAAACCCTCTGAATGACGACAAGTTATTCGACGTGGCCAGCTATCCTGAAGACATGTGGGCCGCCCCCGGCAGCAAAGCACCCAACCGTGCCGGCTTCGCCAAATGGGGCAGCTACATCAACAGTTACTGCATTAAAAACTACGGACGCCCCCTGTTCATGGTTTGCTCTGCAGATCTGGCCGGCTCCACCAACATTGCCGGCTTTGGCAAAGATTACGGCACCATGAAAAATGGTGGCTGGTACGACCGGGAAACCAACACCGACGGAGTGATCCTGCCCCAGGCCATCACCGAGTTTGCCAACGCCGGAGTGATGGTTGGCGCCGCATCGGTGAACATGTCCGACAAACCGGAAGAAGAATTCAACGGCTTCTACACTGCCTGCAGCACCTACGCCGCTTTCAGCTACCTGAAGTACGGCGCCATGCGCCTGTACAGCCAGATGGCCCAGGACTGCCAGCTGAAACTGGGCAAGGTTCTCTGGGTTGCCGGCCACAGTGGTCCTGAAACTGCCGAAGACGGGCGCACGCACTTCGGTATTTTCGCCCCGGCTGCCACCCAGATGTTCCCCGATGGGGATGTCATCAACATCCATCCCTGGGAGTTCAACGAAGTGCCGGTGATGCTGGCGGCGGCCATGAAGACCGACAAGCCCATCATCGCCATCCACCTGACGCGGCCCGGTGTGGAAATTCCCAACCGTGAAGAGCTGGGCATGGCCTCGCATCTTGAAGCGGCCAAGGGTGCGTACATTTTGCGCGACTACAAGGACGGCCTTCCCAAACAGGGCGTCATCATGGTGCAGGGTACCATGAGCACAGCCAATTTGATCAACGCATTGCCGGCCATCGACGCTGCCGGTGTGAATATCAAAATTGTGGCAGTGCCCAGTCCGCAGTTGTTCGCCTTGCAGGATGAAGAGTACCAGAACACGGTGCTCACGGGCGGCGACCGCATGAACAGCACTTACCTGACAAATACCGCGCGCCGGACCATGGTTGACTGGAACTTCAACGCCCTGGCCGACCGCTACGCCATGAGCAGCGACTGGGATGACCAGTGGCGCGATGGAGGCAGCGGCGACGAGATGTGCGAAAGCGCGGGCATCGATGCCGAGTCCATCACCAAGGGTGTGTTGAGCTTTGCCGAAGACTATGACAAACGCATGGAAGAACTGGAAATGATGATGAAAGGGGCTCGCGGCTGACAGGCTTTAACAGGACATCAGAATTCACCTTGTTCAATAGGATTTGACCATGAAACGCATCGCTCTTTTTCTCATCATCCTGCTGGCTGTTCCCTCTCTGGTTTTTGCCCAGGAAACATCCCTGTTCATGGACAGTGACCCGGGTGATTACATTGGCCAGGGTGAGCAATGGTATTACAATCCGGACACTGCTGAATTTACCATCGCTCAAATGTGGGACACTAACGGAGTTTGGGTTTCGCTGCACACTGATGACCCTTCCTGGGGATGGTGGGACCTGCAATTCACAGCTCCAGCCGGTGAAGATTTGACCGTCGGGCAATACCTGGGCGCCACCCGGTATCCCTTCAACGAGCCCAACGAACCAGGACTCAGTATTACGGGAATGGGGCGAGGGTGCAATACTCTTACGGGCAGTTTTGTGGTGAACGAAATTACCTTTGGCCCTGGTAACACGGTGGAATCTTTTTGGGCTAACTTTGAACAACACTGTGAAGGTGGAGCCCCCGCTTTAACGGGTGAAATTCGCGTCAACCAGGGAATTGTCACCACCGTGAAGGTCAACTTTGGCTCTATGAAAGTGATGTACCGTTAATTTATTGTGGCATCATTTGATGAGAACCATGCGCCGTGTCTCGGAGTAATCTCCAGCATCCAGACGATAGAAATAAACGCCAGAGGCCGTGGGTAATCCCGAGGTATCACGTCCATCCCAAACCACCGAGTGGAAGCCTTCCCGAATTGCTTCATCCCGCACTATGGAACGAATTAAACGTCCCGCCAGATCATAGACCTCAAGTGACACTGTGGCAGCCTCCGGAAGCCGGAAGCCAATGCTTGTCTGAGGATTGAACGGATTGGGAAAGTTGGCATCCAGCATGGGTGTTGATGATCCCGCCGGAATGAAGGGAATGCTTGAGACAGCACTGCACTGTGCTGAAAAGACAGCCAATTCATGATCCCAACCCGTGACAAATAAATGGTCCTCATTTGACGCGCTGAATCCCTGACCATACGGCCGGGGCAATGAGCCTGCAAAACGGGGGGACTCGGGGTTGGAGATGTCTACCACGTGGACTCCGGAGGATTGATTCACCACATAGATTTGTTGCCCGGAAATCGAAAGCTCGCCTCCGCCGGAGGGAAGACTAATACTGCTTTCAATACTTGGGTTTTCCGGGTCTGAAATATCCAACACCATTAACTGACTGCCACTGGCAGCAATGAAGGCACGGGTTCCGGACATTACCACATCGCCCGCTCCGCCGGGCACCACCATTGTGTAGGCAATGACAGGACTTGAGGGATTGGAAATATCGACCACAAACACCTTATTGTCCTGGGTTGCACACACGATGTCCCCTTCCACATCCAGGCGCACATCAACCGGGTATTCCATCGAGAAATAAACACTTCCTTGTTGCCAGGGATATTCTGGATAAGAAATATTATAAATAACCATTCCCTGGTCTCCACCATCAGAAGTGCTGATGATGAGATGTTCTCCCTGAACGATCATTTCAATGGCATCGCCAATGATGGGTCTGGAACCCAGAATTTCAGGATTCACGGGATCTGAAATATCGACAATATGATAAACACCGTCTTGTTCTCCAACAAAAGCAATGGTCCCGGAAATATCCAATGACAAGGCCAATTCCGGCAACTCAACTCCCCCCATGATCTGTGGCTCCTGGGGGTTGGAAATATCAAGAATTTTCAATCCATAATATTCCGAGGCAACACAGAGCAAATCTCCGGCAATAACCATATCCTTGGGCGAGTATACTCCACCTGTCCTGCCCAGCATTTCCGGATTCAGTGGGTTGCTGATATCAACCACCTTGAACCCGGGGCTCCAATCAGACAGATATCCGATGTAGGCGTGGTTTTCATGGAGGGCCATCCCTTTGACCCTGTCTGGCATGTGGAAACCACCAACAATCGTTGGTTCGTAAGGGTTGGAAATATCGACGGTCTGCAGGCCGGTTTGATTCGTTCCCACAAAAAGCAGCTGGCCCTGGAGAATCATTTCTCCGGGATCATCGTGCCCGTCATTAAAAGGAAAAGTAAGGCTGGAAACTTCCTGAGGATCTTCCAGGTTGATGATGTCGACAACCCACAATGCATCATCAGTTGTCACATAGGCATAGTCCTCAGAGATCACCAAGGCCCTATAATTGTTGTCAAAATCGTTATTACCAATGAGTTGGGGATCTGTGGGTCCAGAAATATCAAGAATCTGAAGGCCATCTGAATTCAGAACGAAGGCCAGATTATCCCGAATCGTCACCTCGTGGTAATACGCCCCGGAATCCATCTGCCCCACAATTTCAGGGGTCAGTGGATCTGAAATGTCAACCACCAGCAACCCAGCATTGCTTGCCGCAACAAAAGCATGCGTTCCGGATATGGCAATCCCTTTGGGGGTTCCTGCCAATTCCAATCTGGAAACAATGGTCGGAGATTGGGAATCTGCAGCATCGATAATGAGGAGGTCTCTGGTGAAGGGATAATTTTGGTATTGTCCGTAATAAACATACTGCCCGGATACAGCCAATCCTGTGGCCAGACTGGGCACATCCAAACCACCCACAACAACCGGATGATCCGGCTGCGTGATGTCAAAAATCTGTAAGCCGGCTTCCTCATCAATGATGTAAGCGTTTGACCCGTCCACAACAATTTGGGAGATGGTGCCGGACGATTCAACAGTCCGGACCCAGCGCTGGTAATCATGGTAGTCAATGCATTGGGCTGAAATGCTGCCCAATGGAACGAATGATATAAAAACTCCCACAAAAATACTGATCATCAACCAGATGCCGGTCTTTAAGTCCCTCACTGCTTCCCCCAAAAATATAGATTGCACACAAATACGAATTCCTAAAAAATCCTGATCAGAGTTTAACATATTCGAGGGGCTGTTGTCCACCGGCCCCGCGGATACACACGGGGCCGTTTAGTGCCCATTCCCCGAATTCGCCCAACCAGGGAATGTTCACAGTCTGGTCCGGCTCCGCCACTCGGGGGGGGAATCGTACGGAGCCGGATCCAAATCAGTTGCTGGCCTTTTTAGCCTTTCTGACAGTGGTCGTGTTGAATCGTTTGATCGTATGGCCAATGCTGTCGATCACCGATTTCTTCACATTCCGCCGGGTCATGGTTTCCAACAACTCATTCTGGATTTTTATGGCGTCGGTCTTCCGGCCTGCGATCATCAACTGGTCGCTGGTGCGGTTGACCAATTCCAGGAATCCAATGTGTCCAAAGGTTTCGATGGCCCGGTCATCCGTATTATCAACGGCCGCCATCAGATGCAGCATGCCTTCGGTCAGATCAGCGTTGATCACACTGAAACGACCGCCCAGATCGGCAACGGTGTTGCCCACGGGAATGATGCCGTCAATCAGCAACAACCGGTGATCGCGCACCATGGTCGTGCCCAGCAAACGATGGGCATGCAGGGCCACACGGTGTCCTTTGAAACGTTGCGTTATCTCATTGAGGATGTCGTTGCAATTGGACAGAAGCAGGCTGCCGCCCGAAGAGATCAGCGATGCCATCTCCACGGTCAGGAAATCCTGCGCGATGATTTCTTCCTCAAAACTGCGAGCCCTTTCAACCCGGATCAGCAGAGGACGGGCCACCAGATCGCCTCCATCGAGGTGCAGAATTCCTTCGATGTTGTAGGTGCCAGGATCGTCAATCATCCAGCCACCGCGTCCCACCGAAATCATGACACTGCCGAAGATGGATTCACCCGGCATCAGCACCAAACGCTGGAAGCTGTGGTGAATATGGAAAACTGGTTTGAGGTGACGGGCCGGGAACCCATTGCGGCTGATAATCATCGAAAGCTGGTTCTGGTTTTCGAGGATGTCGTTGTCCACCAGCAATGGAGTCAGGCCGCGGTTGGTGAGTTTCATTTCCATGGTCACCGGTTCCATGAACTGCACCACAGGAGATGTCCGGTTCAGCCGGAAGGTCAGATCCAGATCTTCGGTGGTTCCGGTGGTCACCCCGCCAAATCCATGGTGTTCGTACCAGTCCAGATTCTTCCCTGCGTCGTTCATGCCGGAGCCATGGCGCAGCAGCATCAGTTCCGTATCGCTGTAGCGATAAGTGAAGTCGCTGAAGAATCGATCTTCACCACCTCTGACGCGGTTCGGATCATTCATGAAACTGCGCACTTCGGGTTCGTTGTCCAGGGGCAAGCCAGGCAGGTGAACCTGTCCCACACCCCGTTTTTGCCAGGAATGACCCAGGCCCATGACATCGCCCAGTCCGTGCATTCCGGCGAACATGATATCGCGGTTGATGGCCGACTCATCCCGGCTGACGTCCGTACGGAAGGAGTTTTGGAAAATGGAAATACCATTGACCTTGCGGCCTTCGATTTCCTCCATCACCAGCGAACCGATTTCCGGTGCCAATTCGTGGGTGCCTACATTCATGATCCATGTTTTTTCCGTGATCTCATCATCCTGGTGCCGAGCCCAGGTGCGGAAAGCATCCACAATTTCCGCGGTGGACCAGGTGGTTGCTCCGTTGGTTTTCAGATTTTTATTCTGGTTGAACACCACATTGGCGCGCAGGCCAGTGCGGTCCAGAATTCCGCTGATGGTTCTTGTATTACCATCAATGATTTCAGGATGAACCACGTTGCTGCTCACATCGAATCCCATAACAGGAGGTGAATCTTTCACACTGTCGACAACCACTTCCATCCGGTTGAAGTGACGACTGGACAGGGCATAAACCCTGGTTCGGGAAGGGAGCCCGGGAGCGGTGAACACGGCCGTCAAACGTCGTTCCCGGTCCTGCCAGGTGTTGTTGACCGTGAGGGTAATACCCCGCCACGGCATGTGTTCCGTGTTGCCGTTCAATCCCCAGATGGTGCCACTCCATCTGTTGGGGCCACTCACACTCAAGCGTGCCAGCCACTGCACTTTGTTTTTCACGCCGCAGCGGATCACCCCGCTGGCCATCATTTGCGGGTAATGACCATCCACATCAAAACGGATTTCTTCGCGCTCCAGTGCCAGATTTGATTCACCGGTGATGCCTCCGGTCAGACCCAGATAGCCCTGCCCCCGGTACATTCCGCTGACAGTCAGGCCCAGGGGAATACCCGAAGTGGTTTCTGAAATTTGGGGATATGCATTCATGTCATTATCCGGAGGCGTGATCCCCTGATTTCGGATTTTGTTTCTTGTAGTCATAATTGCCTCCTCTGCGAAGCCCATAGAAGACTTCGATTCATGGGTTTCCGCGTGGCGCCGACCTCATGACCGCGCCAACCCTGCATCAGATTGGTTTCAGGTAGTACCTCCTGACCAGGGCTCAGTGCCGCCCAGAGTTTTCTCCCCACCGGCTGCTTCGGCTGCAATTTCCTTAATTTCTTCAGTGAGTTCCTCCTTCTCTCCGCCATCGTCCCCACTGCTGATCATGGCTGCCACCCACTTCACTTCGGGTGGGTCGGGAATATCCATACTTTTCTTCAGATCTGCCCCCGCCTTTTGGCGATGGAACCTGAATCCTGATTCGTCCACATCGATAAAGATCAAATCTCCAGCCTTGACCTTGCCCTGAACCACAAAATGCGACAGGGGCGTGACCACCAACTGATCCAGGGCGCGGCCCAGCGGACGGGCCCCCAGAGAGGGGTCAGCATTGTGTTCGATGATCCGAATTTTTGCCGCCGGTGTCAGATGGATCAGGAAAGGATTGTTGGCCGCCAGAGTGCGGCGATGAAAGCGTGTGACCTGCAGGTCCAGAATGCGCAACAGGTGTTCATCCTGCAAAGGAGCGAAGGTGATGGTTTGATCGAAACGGTTCAGAAATTCGGCGGGAAAAGTTTTGCGGGCTGCCCGCCAGGCGGCAACATCCATATCGCCGACGGTGACCCGGTCATGGGAAGAAAAGCCGATGCCCTCATGGCCCAGCCGGGCACTCATGGCTTCGCTGCCCACATTGGTAGTCAGAATGATAATGGAGTTCCGGAAATTGCTTTCTTCGTTGTTGGCCAGAATCAGGTGGCCTTCTTCCAGAACGCCCAACAACAGATCCCACATTTTGGGATGCGCTTTTTCGATCTCATCAAAAAGGACCAGGGAAAGGGGATTATTTTCGGTTCCACCCAGAAGTTTGCAAAGCAGGGAATCTTCCTGGGAAACCAGACCGGAGCCATCATCCAGGGCTTTCAGGCAGTGGCGATCAAGGTTTTCCTGGCACACCAGGGGTTTGATCTCTCCCCCCACGTAGCCGGGAGGCGACCCCATCAGCTTGGATAAATTGAAGTGAGCGGAAAATTCCTGGCAATTGACCCGGGTAAAAGCACGCTGGTTACCGAAAAGAATCCGGGCCAGGGCCCGGACGGTTTCTGTTTTACCCACCCCCGTGGGGCCCATGAAGAGCATGGCCAGCAAAGGGCGTTCGGGATCCTGAATTCCAGCCAGAAGCCGGCTCAGACTGTCAGTCAGTTTGTCAATGGCTCCCGGTTGTCCGACCACCTGTTGTCTCAAGTCCAGAGAGAACCGACGCAACTGACCTTCATGCGGATCATGCTGCAATTCGTCCACAATAACCCGTCCTTCTTGTTCCTCCGTGAACGGGCTGCTCCAGAACAATGCAACATAGATCGGTTTTTATAAACGGCAAGGCCAAAGTCTTTCCAGAACACCCAACTTCTGGTACGTTTGTCTCACGTAATAAGGATCCCAACTAACCCACATCCTGAAGCTGCAAAGGACCTGTTCATGAAAATGATGACGAGGTGTTCCCTTTTCCTCCTGCCTGCACTTTTGCTGGGACTGGCCAGTTGCACCACAACTCCTGCCCCCCAGGACCAGGAGAGCCCGTGTCCCCTGGTGGGAAAACTGGAATTTCTGGAAAGCTATCCCGAAGAAACAGACTTGAATCTGCCTGAGTTTTCAGAGGCCTGCCTCACCTGGCCCACCGTATTTGGAAATGCCCAAAAAAGCATCGATGTGGCCAGCTTCTACTTCAGCCGTATTGGTGATGGCAAAGATGCCCAGGCACCGGCCGGAGTTGTCGACCGCCTTGTCATGAGCACAGGCGCCCTGGCTACTGCAGCCGGAGCAGGAGTGCAGGTGCAGGTTCTGGGCGATTCCAAATTCCAGAAAACCTATCCCGAAGCCCTGGCCTGGCTGGGAAACATCGAAGGTATTGAAAGCCGGGTCATTGATGTGGGGGAGCAGTGGGGCGGCGTCATGCACGCCAAGTATTTTGTGGTGGATGAAAAAACCCTCTACGTGGGCTCCCAGAATTGGGACTGGCGAGCCATGACTCAGATCAGAGAATTGGGCGCGCTGGTGACACATCCACAATTGGCCCAGGATCTGAAACGGATTTTTGAGTTGGATTGGATGCTCGCAGGTGGAGGCGATAATCCTCAACATGCTGCAACTGAAGAATATACTTCATTTTCTGAACTTCCCAGCGTAATGCTCCAGACCTCCAATTCAGAAATGGTGCAAGCAGTTCTGGCGGCCAGCCCGGCTGCTGGAAATCCCGAGGGCATCCCCTGGGATCTGCCCCTGTTGGTGGAAATGATCGATTCGGCCAGGGAGACCGTGCACCTGCAGCTTCTTTCATACAATGTATCAGACCGTGAGGGCAACTATTTTGCCGATTTGGATAACGCATTGCGCCGGGCAGCAGCCCGCAAAGTCAAAGTCAGCATCCTGCTCTCCAATTGGGCCAAAGTTCACTACAAATTGCACTGGATTCAGAGCCTTGCCGCCGTGCGCAACATTGAGGTCAAATTTTCCAACATTCCCGAGCACAGCAAGGGCTTCATTCCCTTTGGACGAGTCGAACACCCCAAGTACCTGACGGTTGATGGACAGAGAGCCTGGGTGGGTACCTCCAACTGGTCGCGGGATTATTTTTATGCCTCGCGCAACATCAGCCTGTTTTTTCACGGCGAGGGAGCAGCCCAACCACTGAACAGGTTTTTTGCCAGGGGCTGGAATAGTCCCTATGCCGAAATCGTCGATCCCAGCGGGCAGTACCAACCGCCCAAACGGAACTGAGAGGAAAATTGAATGGATCTGAAATATCCCTTCGAAGAAATGAGCAAGGAAGAACTTCTGGGCTGGATACAGGACGCGGCCAAACTCTGGCTGGCCCACGATGGCCTATGGTTTCAGGCCGTGGAAAAAGGCAATGGAATGGAAAAAGCCATCGCCCACGACACCACAGCCTGGAGCCGGTTCAGTCCCATTGAAGCCCGTCGCATCATGAAAAGACTGGGCATTGAGCCCGGAGGCGGCATCGAAGCTTTGGTCCGTTGCCTTCAGCATCGTCTGTATGCTCATTTGAACGAGCAGGAAGTTGTGGAAATGACAGCCACAAGTTGTATATTCCGCATGAAAAAATGCCGGGTCCAACTGGCGCGGCAGCGGCACGGAATGCCCGACTTTCCCTGCAGGAGCGTTGGCATCGTAGAGTACACCACCTTTGCCCAAACTGTTGATCCACGACTGCGCACACGGTGTATCGCCTGTCCGCCGGATGGTCACCCCACTGAATGGTACTGTGCCTGGGAATTCACCCTTGAGGAGAAGGAACAATCATGAGAGCAAAAAAACACGCCCCCGACCGCCTCACGCTTGACCGGTCCGTCCTGGTGGTCGTTGACGTGCAGGAGCGTTTCCGCGATTTGATTCACGGCATGGACCAGGTGATGGCCGGCTCCTCCCGGCTTATCAAATTTTTTCAGCAGCTGAATATGCCAATTATAGTGACCGAGCATTATTCCCGGGGCCTGGGCGTAACGGTCACCGAGCTGCGCAATCTCTTCAAGCCCCTGAAACCCATCGAGAAGATTCACTTCAGTTGCGCTGGGGATCAGGGTTTCCTGAAAGCCTTGTCCAATACGGGCCGGGACCAGATCATCCTGTGTGGTATCGAATCTCATGTGTGCATCTACCAAACTGCCGCCGATTTGATCCGTGAAGGAAAACAGGTGGCCGTGGCCGTGGATGCGGTCAGCTCGTGCACCTCAGCCAACCGCCAGATCGGGTTGACCCGTATGTCTGAACTGGGTGTGCAGAGCATGGGTGTGCAGATGCTGATGTTTGAAATGCTGCATAAAGCCGGCACCAGGGATTTCAAAACGGTGTCCGGATTGTTGAAAGAAAGCTGACCCTGCTGAACACAAAACGGCCATGCTTCTGAATGGAAGCATGGCCATTTTTTTATCCCGAACTCAATCCTACATGAATTTATAGGTGAATCCCAGTGCCATGGTCTGCTTGAACTGACCAGCCAACCGAATAGCATTATGCACATCAGAATCGTTAACCAGCACACCCTCTTCCACCACCGGGGTGACAGTATTGTCATACTTGTCATACACCCAGCGCAAAAACAATTTCACCGAAATAACAGAGGTGATGTTGGCAGTGAAGGTGTTCTCCCAGTCCATATCAATAGTTGTGGTGTAATCGGCCACATCTTCAGGCAGACCGGCAGCCACTACATCAAAATCCTCCTCAAAAGTACTCTTGCCTGAATACATGAAGGGCATGGTAATAATCAATTTCGACTCCCAATCCACACGACCGTCAAGGGCGCCCACATTGTATTCGGTGATCAGTTCAGCGGCCAACTCAGTGGAGGTCTCGCTGATGGTCTCGGTGCTCGGAGCCGGATTCAGGAAGAATGACCGGCTGTTCTGGATATAAGCAACACCCAGACGACTCATCAACGTGCGGTCCTCGGTGTCGACCCAGGGACGCGAAATACCTGCACTTTCCTTGAAAGTCAGCGGGTTGAATGCCTGGCTCCGTCCTTCAACATCACTGATATCATCAAACATTGAGGTGAAGGTGAACGAGACGTAGGGATCCCAGCGGCTCTTGGGCATCCAGCGAAGCAGAGATTCGAAGTCGATGATATCATCGGTCTTGTCGGGCTTCTGCCAGTACAGTTCATTGTTGGTGTTGCGGTCCTGCTGATGCGACTGTCCGTAAGCCAGTTTCAGAGTGTTTCGCCAATTGGTCAGCTCGCTGAACTGCTTTTCAAATTTGGCATCCAGATTACCGGTCCAGTTGACACTGCCCTTTTCCCCGCCGTTCCAGTTATTACTGTAAGAGCTTTGAAGGACATTCAAACCAACGGAAACGTCATTCTGCCAAATGCCGATTTTACTATCTTCTTCTTCAGCCACAGCGGGCACCACAAGGCAGGTGCTCAGGATTATGACCAGGGCAAATCCGCCCAACCAATTCAAACTTTTCATTGCTTTCATTTCCTTTGTTGGATCAACCCTGGGATTCCATTTTATTCATGTGAACAACAGTTTGCGGGAAGGGAATATCAATGCCCGCGGCATCAAAGGCTTCCTTGCAATTCTTGTGAAAATCGCCATGCAGTCCCCAATAATCCGAGGCCAGAACCCAGGGACGAACCTTAATATTCACGCTGCTGTCAGCCAACTCGCCCACGGCAATGCCGATGGCTGGATCTTTCAAAACCCGGTCATCTTTTTCCAGCAATTCCCGAATGATTTCCATGGCTTTGTTGATGTCGGAACCATAGCCGATGCCCATGACCATGTCTACACGGCGGGTTTCATAACCATTATAGTTTTTGATGACACCACCATACAGCTGGCCATTGGGAACGGTGATACGAATGTTGTCACCGGTGGCAATGGTGGTGCTGAAAATCTGGATATCCTTGACTGATCCAATTACGCCCCCAGCTTCGATGAAATCACCGGTTTTGAAGGGACGGAACAAAAGAATCATGACGCCACTGGCGAAGTTGGCCAGGGTGCCCTGCAAAGCCATGCCGATGGCAAAACCCGCAGCACCGAGAATGGCCACAAAGCTGGCGGTCTGCACACCGAACCGGCCGATGACAGCGATGACAGTGAAGGCCATGATGGCAAAGTAGGCCAGACTGCCAATGAAACCAGTCAGGCTGGGATCAACACCCCGGGACAGCATCACTTTTTTAATACCACCGCGCACTGAGCCGGCAGCAATGCGACCAACGATAAAGACCAGAATTGCCACAATGATCTGAAGTCCATATGCAGGTCCGTTGGCTATTAAAAAGTCCATGGCCGTGGCCATGAATCCTGTGGCGTCAGCCACATGTTGGGCAGTGGATTCGCCCACGGCTGCCTGACTAAGAAACATCATCATACTAGTCTCCCCTAGTTTGATTGGGACCGTTGAATTTTAGTTGGAAATATGCAAATCAGCGCGGTCCCCCCACTGCTCACTTTCACCACAATCTGGAAATACAATAGCAATATGGGGCTTAAAGTCAAACAGGATAATTTTGGCCCTAAAGGATTCCCTAGGGCCAAAACAAGGAACAAATCATACTATTCAGGCAATTC
>JAOZJV010000226.1 GCA_029935695.1 Candidatus Krumholzibacteriia bacterium
AAGCGCCCCCATTGCAAGGGCCAGAAAAAGCCATGAAGGCTGCAGTCCACCACCCACATCATGACCAGAAAAAAAACGGATCACCCCCACGCCCACCCAGGGCACAGTCAGCAGACATCCGCAAAAAAACATGGTGGATAAGGATGAACGCATGGTTCATTTTCCCTTGCGCAGCATCTTGCGCGCCCGCCGCATTAAAACTGCGATCAGGATCAGCAGCCCTGCAATCAGTAAAAAATTGGCTTTGAATTTAGTATTTGGCGACAGAGGTTGCGGGCGGCTGTAGCGAAATCGTGGTCCGAAAATTTCCAGTTCGCCATCAGAGACCATCAGCTGGATGATACCATCGCCCATCATCAGATTTTCATTCACGGCGTAGATGCCATCTTCCAAAAGCAAGGGGCCTTCGGTGCCATTTCCGGAAAACCCGGAGCGCAGGGGCACGCCCAGATTGTTGTTGGGATAACCGTCCATGGCCAGGGTGTCGGGAACGCTGAGAACTCCGCCATCCCAGACCAGGGAGATGCGGCCCTCTCCAGGACCATCACGCCAATAAAAACCGGCGCTGGTATCGCTGGCCGCAGTGATGATCAGAATTCCCGGCTGTTCCAGGCTGAAACGCTTTTCAGACTCGGGCGTCTGAGCCCCTGCCAGGGCGGGCCATAAAATCAGAACAAGGAATATCAAAACGCGAAATGGCATTCGGGTTCGCCTCTGTGAAATCAATGGCTTTGATCCGGGCATATTTCCCGGAGACTGCGAAGAGAGATTGAACCACAAACTAAAGGCAGGACAGGAGGTGGGTCCACTGAAAAGTGGTTACAGACAAAGTTGCCGGGACAAAGACGCCAGTTGAATGGACTGTTCCTGGGGAGAATCGCCCATCAGCAATGGCTGAACGGGTATTCCATCAGCCACATACTGCACCAGTCGGCTGCTGCGATGCATGAGCGCTTCGGTGACCTCGGTTGCGCCTTTGGAAGATGCTTTTGCGCGATCTGGATAAACCAGCAAATAGACGTTCATTGGTTTCGAGACTCGTAACAAGCGGCCCAAACGCCCCACCAGGGCCAAATTCACTGCTGCTGAACTTTGCACGCACCAGATCAGGGAATTGACGCAACCTTCACCCACACCGGTGGCGTGTCCTGCGGCTGCCTGGGTTTCCAGGGCGCTGAGCTCCATTTCTCTGGGCAGATCCAGGTGTCTGATAAAAAAGCGTCCTTCAACCATTCCTCCGGATACATCTTCACTGGGAACCTGACCGGGAAAGAGTCGCAACACCGCCGCGGTGGCACCTTGCCGCAAAGGCCAGGGAACCACCTCTTCTGATGTGGGAGGTCGGAAACTACCTTCCTGCAAATGAGAGACACCGGAAAAACAAACAGGGGAAGGTTCAGCAAAAAACACCTGGCGAATGGGTACGGCACTGTCGGTGTTTCCGCGCTGACCAACTGTTGCCGATTGATCCAGCAAGTGTTGTCCCAGGCCCACAGCAGTGTAGGGCGCCCTGGTGTCACGCCCTGAACCCACCACCAAAAAATTTCTGTCAACGCTCTTGCGGGGAGCATCTTCAGTATCGGACGAGTTGTCGAAAAACAAATGGGCTATGGAGGAAATGTGCTGGCTGGGACGGGCCCCGGGTTGGGCCCGTCCTGAGGAACTGGTTTCATAGGTCATGGGGCATCATTCTCCGGTTGCTGAGCCGTGTTGTGCGTTCAGGACACCACCACAAGGCTGTTGGCTCCACCAAATTCATTGGCCGTCGTCTGGGTGTTATGCGGATCGGGCAGCCAGGAACCGTCAACAATGAAGCGGTACTCGTGATCGCCTTCTTCAAGAGCCAGATGGCATTCCCAAATACCATCTTCCCGGCATTTCAGGGGCAGGCCCTTAGCTGACCAATTGCAGAATGTGCCCGTGATGCGAACTGTTTTGGCCCGGGGAAAGTCGGCCTCAAAAACGACACCGGCTTGGGTCACCTGCGGACCGTGCAACAGAGCCACCCAGTGGTCGAGAGCCGCCACGTTTACCTGCACTTCCTGTTCGGCCAACTCCCTGGCCAGGCGACGGAAATCATGGGAGCCACGGGATTCGGGATCATATTCCACGATAGGCACCCCAGTGCCTGCCGCTTCCTTGAAGCGCACAGTATGATGGATCACCGTGTCCAGCAGTTCCCCTTCATAAATTTCATCCAGCTCTTCCATCAGTTTGCGCACAAAGCGGGGCCGGGTGTCAAAATCAGACATGAGCACATGCGGAACGATGTCATGCCCTTTTTTCTCGCGCAGCATGGACATGGTCTCGCGCATCTTGCGCACTGCTTGCAGGCTGTAATAACTGGGATCAACGGGAATGAGTATTTCACTGGAGGCCAGCAAAGCATTGAAGGTCAGGATGCTGACACTGGGCGGGCAGTCAATCAGGACGTAATCGTAGGGCATGGCGCTGCGGCGCAGATTGTTGCGCAGACGGTATTCCTTTTCCGTTTCACGGGCAAGAGTTTGTTCCACAGCGCTGAGTTCGATCCCTGCCGGGACCAGATGAAGATTGGGAGTGATATCCAGAAAAGCATCTTCCACAAGAATATCGGAAGTCAGATACAGATCGTATGTACTGAGTGTAAAATCTCTTTCCCGGAACCCAAATGCCAACGTGGCGTGTCCTTGGGGATCGTTGTCGATGAGGAGAACTTTTTTATCAAGGCGGGAAAGGGTAGCAGCCAAATTTGTCGCAGTGGTGGTTTTGCCGCAGCCACCTTTTTGGTTAGCCAAAGCTATGACTCTCATCTCGATTCCTTTCGACCAAAAGTCTTTTTTGCAACCATTCCCGGAGTACTCATTATTCCGGATAAGTCGCTTTATCTATGTCGAAAGTATGAACCGTACCCTTGGATACAGTCCTCCTGTTGATCGAATCATACTCCTCTGGAATAATGTGTCAACAGTTTTTAAGGATTACTTTATGTTTTTTACACCCACAAATAAAAGGCCACCCCGAACACTATTCCTCCGAAAACTTCGGCCCAGGTGTGGCCCACCAATTCCCGCAAACGCTGGCCGTCCACTTTTTCTCCGTGCAGGGCACTGTCCATCAGTTCGTTCAGCAACTGGGCCTGATGACCAATCTCCTGCCGCAAGCCCGTGGCTTCCATGATGACAAACAAGCCGAACACCAGAACCAGGCTGAAAAGGGAAGATTCATAACCTTCCAACTGGCCTATTTTCAAGGTCAGGGTGGTGACAGTGGCAGAATGAGAACTGGGCATCCCACCATTGGAAATGAAAAGAGAAGGCTGCCACCGCCTGTGCAGGATGAGTTCCAGTACAACTTTAAAAGCCTGGGCGGACAGTCCACTCAGAAGGGCATAAACCCCGGGGTTGATCATTTAATCGTCTCCGTTGCGGTTTTAAGGGCCTTTTTTTTACTTAACTTTACCAACTTTCGTGGTTTCGTCAAACCAGTAACTTGTGGAATGAACAAATGCATACCATTTTATGCGCGTGCTATCCACTTCTGGGAAACGCCGGACCTCCGGCGTGTCCTTATGCTATGTATGCCTCCCATCCAAGGGGAACGTCATGTTCAATATGCTTCGCTCCAAGGCAAAGATCTTTTACTGGATCATTGCGGTCAGTTTTATTCTCTTCGGGGTTGTGTTCTCCTACGGGAGCTCCTACACCGGCTGCAACGATGGTGGTTCCGGCGGTCAGGACCGTTACGGACTTGTTGGAGAGATCAACGGCATCCCTTTGAGCGGTGCCCAGTACGAAAACATGTACAACCAGATTTTGTCCTACACCAAAGGCCAGAACCAAAATCGTGAAATGAACGCCAACCAGTACGCCAGTGCCCGGGAGCAGGCCTGGGACCAGCTGCTGCGTCAGGTGCTTGTGACTCAGGCCATCGAAGACAATGGTATTGAAGTTTCCGACGCTGAACTGAAGCTTCGTTTTGAACAGAACCCTCCCCCGGCCCTGCTGGCCAATTTCCGTGACCCCAACACCGGTGTTGTGAACATGGAAATGTATTATGCAGAGCTGCAGAACCCTGACAATGACTGGTCCGGCCCCGAAGCCTACGTACGGCAAGTGATCCAGACCGAAAAACTTCAGGTTATTCTGGCCAGTAACGTTGCTATCAGTGATGAGGATGTCCGCCAGGAATACATCACCCAGAGTGGCAGGGCCGTGGCTGAATATCTTGGCGTTCTGTACGCCGAACTGGATTCGGACTATGCTCCCAGCGACGAAGAAATCAACAGTTGGTACACAAGCCACACCGAAGATTACCAGCGCCAGGCCAAAGCCGAATGCAAGGTTGTTCGCCTGGCCAAGGTTGCCGGTGAAGAAGACTGGTCCAGCGCCCTTCAGGAAATCAGTGAAATCCGCGCTGAAATTGAAAGTGGCACCATCACTTTCGACAAAGCAGCAGCCCGCTACAGTGAAGACGGCAGCGCCGTCAACGGCGGAGACCTCGGGACATTCGACCGCACCCGCATGGTGCCCGAATTCACCGAAGCGGCCTTCAGTTTGGCAGTGGGCGAACTCAGCCAACCGGTGAAAACCAAATTCGGTTACCATCTTATCGAAGTCACCGAGCAGCACATTGATGAAGAGACCCAGGAAGTATTCCAGGTTTCCGCCCGTCACATCCTGCTCAAGGTTGTGGCCGGTAATACCACCATGTCGTTGCTCAACGACAAGGCCAAGGAATTCGTCGGTCGTGTGGATGGCAGTAATTTTGTCACCACCGCAGAAGCTGAGGCCATGGACCTGATGTCCCCGGTGGCATTCATCAAAGGGCGCGACATTCCCGGCCTGCCTATCTCCATGGCTGGAAGCATTTGGGCACATCGGGCTGCAGAAGGTGATGTCAGCCAGGTTTTCGAAAACCGCGATTATTTCTATATGGTTCTTGCAGGCAAGAAAATTCCAGCAGGAGCAGCCAACCTCGACGATGTAAAAAGTCAGGTCATTCTGGCTCTCAAAAAAGAGAACAACAAGAAGCTGGCCTCTGCCAAACTCAGCCCAGCCGTGGGTGAAATCCAAATGGGCCGCACCATGGGTGAAGTGGCTGAAGGTTCCGGCTTGAAGCATGCCGTAACTGATACCTTCACCTACAGTGGCAACGTGCAGGATGTGGGTTTTGGTACCGACTTCAACAAAATGACCATCGAGGGCAAAGTGGGCCAGCTGGTTCCCGAAGTGGAAACCCTGCGCGGGCTTTTTGCTTTGACTCCCTTGTGGATCTCACCTTTCGACCAGGCAGTATTCGACACTCGCAAGGATGGTATCCAGGCTGCATTGCTGGTGCGTGCCCAAAACGTCGCGGTTGAAGAATTCTTCCAGGAGAAGCTGGACGAAGCTGAAATCAAAGACTACCGCTAGTTCCTGCTGCGGAGGTTTGGAAAGCACAAAAAAGCCCGGAGTCCCTTGGGATTCCGGGCTTTTTGAATTTCAGTCAGGACAAAATCAATCGTCACCAAAAGGATTTCTGGGTTTCCTGCCTTTGAATTCGTGCAAATCCTGATCCATCTGCTGGAGACGATCCTGGCGCTTTTTTTCATGATCACCGGAATCGAAAAGGCAGGCCATTTTCCGGGCCTCCTCCTCTTTTTTCAAATCAAATGCTGCCAGATCTTCAGCAATTTCCGGCCCGCTGTCGGTGCTCAATTCTTCAATCTCTAAATAATCTTTTATTTCAACGTGAGTTTCGAAAGCACTTTCAACCAAAACCACAACACCCAGATCGGCCAGCTGATTCAGCTGAAGGCGCACGATACTTTCGCTCAATTCAACCAGGTCGGCAACCTCTGCGGGCAGGGGCAATCTTTCCAGTTTATTTTCCAGAATTCGGATGGCAGCCACCAGCAAATGGGCTTCATTGCGTGTGGGTTGGACCATGATCAAACCTCTTGAATCTTTCGGATTTTATTTTCCAGGCGCTGCACCCGGGCCGGTTCCTTGCTTTGGTGAGCATGAATCAAAGCCTGCTCAAGATTGAGCATTCTGTGTTCATACAAAATAGCAGCTTCTCTGTGCAGCCAGGGCTCATCCAGGCCTGCATCAAGCGCCTTCGTGATGATCATTTCCACCTGCAGAGTTTGCTGCTGGCGTTTCAACAGACGAATGGCATCGGCTACAAAACGGTTTTGGACAAAGCCATTGTCATTTTCGGGATGGTGAGCCTCAGCAGCCTTCAGCATCCAGTTGGCGGCACAACCTTGAATCCGCGCCAGTTCAGCAATTCTGCCGAGGGCCCAGGATTCCTGCCAGCTGCCCTCCGCAGGATCATTATCCTGCAGGCCCTGTGCCTTGTCCAGAACCTTGGCAAAGATTCCCACCATTCCCATCAGGTCCCGCTGGTTGTGATGAAGCACTCTTTCCATCATCACCGGGTCACCTGTTTTGAGAAAATCAAAC
>JAOZJV010000785.1 GCA_029935695.1 Candidatus Krumholzibacteriia bacterium
AGTTTTCGGGGTTCATGATATCAACCACTTGAAGGCCACTGTTCATGCTACCGGTAAAGTAAGCGTGAGTGGACGAAACTACGACATCTGTGGCTTCATCATCGCAATAAACCATTCCAACTACTTGAGGAATCACCGGGTTAGTAATATCGATCACGTGCAGGCGACCACCATTATTCCAAGCAGAAGCCATGTAGGCATAAGAACTCGAAATGGCAACTCCTTTGGCGTCTCCATAAGCTGAGACACTTCCCACGATCTGGGGATTTGCCGGGTTGGTGATATCAATCACTTGAAGATCAGACGAACCATCGGCGACATAGGCATGGGTCCCTAAAATCGCCACATCATTGGCAATGCCCGGTGTATCAATACTACCAGCCAAGTGAGGGTTCGATGGATTGGTAATATCAATAACCTGAAGACCACACAATTCATCGGCAACATACGCATGAGTTTCAGACACAACAACCGCTTTGGCCTGGCCAGGTGTGTCAAGACTACCCACGATTTGAGGATTGGTTGGGTTGCTGATGTCGATCACCTGAAGGCCGGACCAACTGGCGGCAATATAGGCATAGTCGCCTTTTACGGCGATGCCCCTGGCCATGCTTGGAGTGTCGACATTTCCCACGATTTGTGGGCTGAATGGATGGGTGATGTCGACCACCTGAAGCCCACCCATAGCATCAGCAACGTAGGCGTAGTCGCCCTTGACGGCTACGGCCATGGCATTGTCAGGAGTATCAACCGATCCGGTCCAATGGAGGTAAGCTCCATAGTCGATGCAATTTTGGGCACCTACCAGCGAAGGGAACAAAACAACCACAAGGAAAATCGAAGCTAACAATTTCATCAGCACAGCCCTCCAGTTTTATTCGAACTATTCAAATCAGCGAACCAAAGTCAGCTTCCTAACTTCCATCTCTCCACCTGTCTCCAGCTTCAGAAAATAAACCCCTCCACTGACCGTATTGCCGGTACCGTCGCGGCCATCCCAGGTCAAAGTATGTCTGCCTTCGGTTTTCCCACCGGAATGAAGCTGCCGGACCAGATGACCCCGCACGTCATAGACTCCGCAAGTGACAGCCTGGCTCTGGGGCAGTGAGTATGAAAAATTAGTGACCCAGCGGAAGGGGTTGGGTTGCCCTGGTTCAAGAAAGACCATGGATGATGCATCTTCAATGGGCACCGAAACCAAACTTGGGTCCAGGGGAAAAGTATCAAACATTGATTGCTGATTTACTGGCTCATCCTGGTCGAATGAAATATTACCCGTCCACGTTGTGACTGCCACCACTCCACTGGCTGCTACACCATTATATTCACCGATTCGCAAAGTGGGGTTCTCTACAACACCAGGGTTATCCTGGAATTGCCAACTGCTGCCGTCAAAATGGAAAATCTTACTCGCCCGGCCAACGGTGATAATATTACTTTCGGAGTTTCCTGACACGGCACTTGTAAAAATTCCCGAAAGTGGAATGGTCGACAAAGCGCTTCCGTCCCAATGCAGCATTTTTTCAAGTCCGCCAAAATAAATGTCATCAGCTGATGCTCCCCAAACCGAACTCAGGTAAACAGTTTCTGAATCAAGGGTATTCCATTGTTCTGCGTCCCAGTGGTAAATTCCGCCGAAGAGGCCAGCAACCCATGCATGGCCATCAGCAAAAGCAAAAATGCCACCGGGAAGTTCGTCAGGGTTTATGGGGGGTAAAGTTTCCCAACCAGATCCTGTATTCCGGATCACTGTGCCGGCTTCTCCTACAGCCCAAACCGCTCCACCTGTCACTGCGCAGACACTCCAAAGCACCTCGTCTGG
>JAOZJV010000227.1 GCA_029935695.1 Candidatus Krumholzibacteriia bacterium
AAGTCGTCAATGACCCGGTGAAAATTCAGGCCGTCGTAAAAGCCACGCTTGGCCAGGTTGGCAAAGTTGGCCACCGTCAGCGGAGTTTTGTCTGCAAACAGGTTGACGTTGATGGTTCCTTTTTCGGTCTCGAAGATGGCTTTCAAATCGGCCACGGGAGGCTCCTTCTTTTAATGATGGCACAGCAGCAGGGCCGCACCGTTGGTTTTGGCTTGCCCTGAAAAATAACCCAAGTGCCATCAAATGCCAGTTTCCACTAACGGATACTTGATGAAATGGTCCCCGGCAGGGTAACTTCCGGGAACTGAAATGAACGTTGTCCGGCATAAGCCGGCGCCTGAACCAAGGAGAAGGCATGAGTTCCGCATCCATCAGCAAACTTGTCCTGCTCCTGCTGGTCCTTATCATCTCGGCGGTTTTCCTGACGATGACCAAGGGTTTTCTGATGGCAGTGCTGCTGGCCGGGATCGCCGCCTCTCTGGCTCAACCCCTTTACATGCGCCTGACCAGCCTCATGGGCGGCCGCAGGACTGCGGGGGCCATTGCCACTCTGGTGATCATTGTCATGCTGATCATCATTCCCCTGGGCTTTCTGCTGGGTGTCGTCACTGCTGAGGCCATCAAAGTGGGCAACAGCATCACTCCCTGGGTGCAGGAAAAAGTAGCCAATCCCGGCGACATCAGCCTCTGGCTGCAACAACAGAAATTCTACAGTCAAATCCAACCCTATGAAGATGACATCCTGGTCAAAGCCGGTCAGATGGTGGGCTTCGTGAGCAAATTTCTGATCAACAGCTTATCTTCAGCCACGGCTGGTACCCTGCATTTTTTCTTCATGCTGTTCATCATGCTGTACTCCATGTACTTCTTTCTCATGGACGGCGGCGCCCTGCTCAATCGCATCCTTTATTACCTTCCGCTTAAGGATGAGGACGAGCGCAAACTCATCGGCAAATTTGCCTCTGTCACCCGGGCGACACTCAAAGGCACCGCTGTAATCGGAGCCCTGCAGGGAGGGCTCGCGGGGCTGGCTTTCCAGGTCGTCGGCATCCCAAGTGCTGTTTTCTGGGGAACCCTCATGATGGTGATGTCAGTCATTCCCGGCATCGGCACCGGTTTGATCTGGGTTCCCGCGGCCATCATCCTGGTCGCCGGCGGGGCCACGGCCAAGGGTGTGGGTCTGGCCCTTTTCTGCAGTTTGATCGTGGGAAGCATCGACAATTTTCTGCGTCCCCGCCTGGTGGGCAAGGACACGCAAATGCCTGATCTCATGATTTTGCTGGGAACCATGGGTGGTCTCGTCATGTTTGGTATCCTGGGCTTCATCATCGGCCCCATTGTAGCGGCCCTCTTTGTGACTATCTGGGAAATTTACGGTGTGGTTTTCCACGATGTGCTGCCGGCTCCATCCAAACCATTGCCTGAATTTTCGGATGAAGAAGATGCGGATTGTCCGGAGGACTGAACGGGAAAACAGGTACAGAATTTGCTTGGTTTTTGTATGCAGGGGCCGAAATAAATTTGACGACTTCAGGAATAGATTCGTAATTTTATAGAATATCAGTTTCCCCCGGATGGGGAAAATGCCGGCGACAGGGGTCATGGCGAGCACCCCATCGCCGGCACCTTTTTTCAGGGCCTTGAATCAGGCCGGATCAGGACCACTCAGCAGTGGCAACCTTGATCATGTTCGTGGTCTCTTCTTTGCCAAAGGGAATGCCCGCGGTTAAGACCACAGACTGCCCCGGTTTCACAAATCCACCCTGCAACGCCTGGATGATGGAGCATTTTTCCAGATCCTCCGCGCTTTCCACTTCGGGAATGACAATGGGCACGGCACCAAAGGTCAGGGCCATGCGGCGAGCCGTCGCCTCCACCGGAGTCATGACCAGAATATCCTGACGGGGACGGTAACGAGCCACCACCAGAGTTGTGCCCCCCCGTTTGGTGCAGGTCAGAATCGCGGCTGCTTCCAAATCCTCAGCCATTTTCACGGCACTGTGAGCGATGGCTCCCTTGGTGCACATTTTATCTCTTGTTTCAAACTTGGTGGTCCAGCCTTCATAGTCAAAGTGGTCCTCCACGTCGGCAGCCACATTGCTCATGACACTCACCGCTTCCACGGGATACCCGCCCATGGCTGTTTCTTCGGAGAGCATGATGGCATCGGTACCATCGTAAATGGCGTTGGCCACGTCGGTGACCTCGGCGCGGGTGGGCTTGGGACTCTCCACCATGGAGCGCAGCATTTGCGTGGCGGTGATCACCGGCTTGGCCGCACTGTTGGTTTTGCGGATGAGCATTTTCTGCACCCGCGGCACCAGTTCCAGCGGAATTTCCACACCCAGATCACCCCGGGCCACCATGATGCCATCAGATTCTTCAATGATTTCATCAATGTTGTCGATGGCTTCGAATTTTTCGATCTTGGAAATCAGCGGAGTGTAGCTGCCGTGGGCTTTGATGATTTTCTTGGCAGTGCGCACATCGTGGGCGGTGCGCACAAAGCTGAGAGCCACAAAGTCAACTTTCTGGTCCAGACCAAATTGCAGATCGGCCAGATCCTTTTCCGAAAGAATAGGCGCGTTGATGGAACGGGCCGGCAGGTTGATGCCCTTGTGGGAGCTCAAAACCCCACCCACAACCACCACACAATTCACATCGGTATCCGAAGACGAAACCACAGTCAATTCCATGGCGCCATCAGCCAGCAGCAGGGAATCACCGTTGCGCACATTGTGAGGCAGATCGGTGTAAGTGAGGCCAACTTCCTTGGCATCGCCCGGCACATCGCGGGACGTGAGGGTGAATTTCTGCCCCTCCTTCAGGGTGACTTCTCCCGCACCCATGACCCCTGTGCGAATTTTTGGCCCGCACAGATCCTGCAGAATGGCGATGGGTTGTCCCATTTTTTTAGCCACTTTGCGGATATCTTTGATCAAGGTTGCATGCTCTTTATGGGTGCCATGGGAAAAATTCAGCCGGCAAACATTCATGCCTGCTTCAATCAGTTTCTTCAGCATTTCCGGGCTGCGGCTGGCAGGCCCGATGGTCGCAATAATCTTGGTTTTTTTCATGGTCCTCACCTTAAAGGAGAAGTGGTCACATCAGTCCAGGAAGAAATCCTTGAACAAGGGGGTGCCTGGATGAACAGCATACTGGTCTAAATCCGTCTTACCTTCTTCGGCAAGAATGGACTCATCCGTATAAAAATTTCCCGTGCACTGCCGGCTGGGCCTCGTCAGCACCGACCAGGCCGCTTCGCCCATGATATCCGGAGTGCGGCAGGCCTGGATGGCTTCCTCGCCTCCAAGCAGATTGCGAACCGCCGCCGTGGCAATGGCCGTGCAAGGCCACAAGGCGTTGAAAGCTACATTTCGTTCGGCAAATTCCCGACTCATGCCCAACACCCACACACTCATGGCGTACTTGGCGAGAGTGTAAGCCGCATGGCCTTCAAACCACTTGGGATCAAAATTCAACGGCGGACTGAGGTTCAAAACGTGAGGGTTATCTGCCTCCAGAAGATACGGTAAAGCCTTCTGAGTCACCACATAGCTGCCGCGGGCGTTGATGTCGTGCATGCGGTCGTAGGTTTTCATGGGGGTCTCGAGGGTGCCGGTCAGGCTGATGGCGCTGGCGTTGTTGACCACAATATCCAGGCCGCCGAAATGCTCCACCCCCGTGGCGATGGCCTGCTCTACCTGGTCTTCGAAACGGATGTCCGTCTTCACGGCCAGGGCCTGGCCCCCCGCGGCCTCTATTTCTTCGGCGGCAGAGTGGATGGTGCCGGGCAGTTTCACATGGGCGGTGGTGGTTTTGGCGGCGATGATGATGTTGGCACCGTCGCGGGCCGCCCGCAGGGCAATGGCCTTGCCGATGCCACGACTGGCTCCGGTGATGAAAATTGTCTTCCCTCGGAGAGTGCGTTCGATGGTCATGGATCGTGGCCTTTGGGTTAAGGGTGGATTATTTTGCGACCTCGTTGTACAGCGTATCGCGCAACACCGGCCGCAAACCAACACCGGCGATGAAATCCCTGATTTCATCCACGGTCATGCCCTTGCCAGCTTCTCCGCCGGCAGCGAAGGTCACGCGCTCGTCCACCACTGTTCCGTCCAGATCATTGGCGCCGTAACGCAGAGCCAGCTGTGCTGTTTCGCGTCCCAGCATCACCCAGTAGGCCTTGATGTGGGGAATATTGTCCAGCATCAGACGGGACAGGGCAATCACTCTCAGCTTCATGATCAGATCCGGGCCGGACAGGTGGTCGAACTTGGTATTGGCGGGATGGAATGCCAAGGGAATGAAGCACTGAAAACCACCGGATTTGTCCTGCTGCTCGCGCAGACGAATCAGATGATCAACCCAATGTTCGGGGCTTTCGATGTGACCGAAAAGCATGGTGGCGTTGCTTTTGAGGCCATCTTCATGAACCAGGGCAGAGACTTCCAGCCAGCGATCTGCACTCATTTTTTTGGATGCGATCCGCGTGCGGATGTCCGGATGGAAAATTTCCGCGCCACCACCTGGACAACTGTCTAAACCGGCTTCCCGCAGGGCTTTGATCGTCTCGGGAACCGAAAGCTTGGCCAGTTTGGCCAGAAAATCGATCTCCACCATGGTGAAGGCCTTCAGGTGCACAGTGGGGAAGGCTTTTTTCAGGGAACTGAGAATTTCCAGATAAGTCTGGAATTTCCAGCGCGGATGCAGGCCGCCCACGATGTGGAATTCACTCACATCAGGTGAAAAATCACGCCGTGCAATTTCGACACATTCCTCGGGAGAATAGGACCAGGTCCCTTCAGCGTTGGGATCATCGGCGTAGGCGCACAATTCGCATCCCACGTAACAGACATTGGTCGGATTGATGTGGCGATTGATGTTGTAATAAACAGCGTCGCCGTGCTGGCGGCTGCGGGCATGATGGGCTATCAGACCCAGAGCAGGCAGATCGTGAGTGGTGGCCAGGCGCAAACCATCTTCAGCAGACAGTCTTTGGCCAGCTTCCACCTTCAGGGCAATATCGTGCAGGGAGTGGTTTTCAGGCAGCATGAGAGTTAAGCCCCCAACCGACGGGGGCTCACCTCGTCAGCTCTATCTAGTCGTCCGCCTTGGCTGCCAAACGGAACTGGGGCAGCAGGGTGACGTCGAAAACACGTTTGTTCCTGGAGCGCACGGCCTTGATTTCTTCAACAGTCTGGCGAATGCCAGCCAAAGCGGCCGTCACTTCAAAATTGTTATACCGGAAACCAAAATTACGCAGTTTTTGCATGGACGCCACAAGTTTCCGCTCGGCCAGAGCCCATTTGCTGTTTTCCAGCAGCTCATAACCCTCACAGGCCTCATGCAGGCCCATCCAGAAAGCCTCATCGCGGCCCTGGGCCACAGCCAGTCCTTCAGCACTGTCAGCCACAGCTTTTGTATAATTGCGAATGTTGAAAGAATCAACGGCGCGGGCCAGGTAGTTGTCACTCATTCTTCATTCCCCTCGTCTTCATCGTGTTCATCCGCCATATCAAGATAGCGCGAAGCTTCTTCGTCGTAGGCGAAGCGGGTCATGTCCTGGATGCGGTCCACGTAAAGGATCCCGTCAAGATGGTCGCATTCGTGCTGCATGACCACGGCGGGAAATCCCTCCAGATTGAACTCTTCCAGTTGGCCCTTTTCATTGTAGGCTTTGACCGAAATGATGGCGGGTCGTTCCACCCATCCACGCATTCCAGGCACACTCAGGCAACCTTCGTACATTCCAAGTTGGTCTTCCTCATTGCTCAACACCGTAATTTCGGGATTGATCAGGATACGGAAGTTGGGTCGACCCTCTTCATCAGCCTCACCGCCGGCAATACACAGACGGATAGCTTGATGAACCTGGGGAGCGGCCAGCCCCACGCCGTTGTATTCAGCCATGGTTTCGAACATATCCCGTATCAGCCGCTGGACATCAGGTCCGGTGATGGCTTTGGGATCAATGGCTTCACATTTTTGACGCAGAACGGGATGCCCCATGTGGGCGACCTTCAAAATGGACATGGCAGGCATGCCTCCTTAAAAATGAGGTTTCAGGCGGAACAGAACCGTTCCACCATAACCCATTTTCTGATCAATGCAAAAAGGAGGCCCAAGGTACTCGAAGGAAGACTTGGGTTTCAATGTGCTTTTGAGCCTTTGGGGAAGGCTTTATTGCCGAAATTTCACACTTTGGGGGAAATTGACCCTCAAATTCTCTTCTGCATTAATCGGGAATAAACCGGCCACTTGGGGAAAATCTTGCCACCAATGAGCCCATAAAATTGGCCGATCAATCCTTTTAACTTGACCATGATTTTGCCCATCATTTACATTTCGCCGCGATTGGTGGTCCACGCATCGGGAGGTTTAAGTCCTC
>JAOZJV010000228.1 GCA_029935695.1 Candidatus Krumholzibacteriia bacterium
AATTAATCGAACTGAAGATTTTGCTGATTTTCAGACGCTGATGACGGATAAGTATGATGTTAAGCCCCGCTGCATCCTCTTTTTTGATGAAGCGCAGGAATGCCCAAAGCTTGCCACCTACATTAAATCATTCAAAGAAGATTGGTCCGAAGTCAGGGTTGTCCTGACGGGCTCATCAATGAACAGGTTTTTTCCGAAATCTGTTCGCATTCCTGTGGGACGAACGCGAAGCCTGTGTGTTTTCGGATTCTCTTTTTCCGAATTTGTACGCCACATCAAAGGAGATTCCCTGGCGGATTTCATTCTGTCAGCACCCCGGGAAATCACTCCATCAAGACATCGTTTACTGCTGGAACTGTTTGATGACTACCTCTTGACTGGTGGTTATCCCGAGGCCGTAAAAGCATTCAAAATCAATCATTCTCCCCGCAAGATTATTGAAGAAATTGTGGCACTTTTGGAAGAAGATTTTGAAAGGAAGGAAGAATTCCAGCCTGGCTTATTTCGCAATATTTTACAGGGTACGGCCAACCATGTGGGCAGTCCTTCCAAGTTGACCCATTTTGATGCAACCAAATATCATTCCAAACAGGCCCTTGAAGCCATGAGATCCTGGCACATCGTACTGGAAATGCCAATGCATGCCCTGGACCCCAACCATTTCGATTTTTTGCCCAAAAGATATCTGCATGATACTGGTGTTTTAAATTTATTCAGAACACTTTCTGCTCCGGCCATCTCAATGATCGGCACCATTGACCCGGTGCTGCGCACGCCCCTTGGTGGGCTTTTTGAAAATGCCGTTCTCATCAATCTGTTGTCTGGAGAATCTGCCTTCAAGACCATTTCCGGCTGGAAAAAGAAAGGCCAGTCGTCTGCGGAAATCGACTTCATTATTGAAGGACTTGATGCCCGAAAGAAAATTCCTGCCGAATGCAAGGCAGCAACCAAAATCAGTAAAACCAAATTTAAGAATATTTGTAATTACCTTGAACAGACTCATCAGGATTTTGGTGTTCTGATATCTGCGGCACCTTATGAAGAATTCCTGCTCGAGAAACCGGGTATGACGATTCTCAACCTCCCGGTCTATCTGGCCAACAAATCAAATATCCAAAAATATTTTCGTCTTCATACCGGAGACTGAATCTGCACAGGATCATGAATCATCCTGACCCGTCGTACTTCTTCCCCCGCTGTCTTTTGACATCGGATCGCTTCTTCTTTTCATCCAGCCGCTTTTGCCGGGAAGCCCGGGTGGGTTTGGTTTTCCGGCGCGGCTTGGGCGGAACCAAAGCCTCTCTGACCAATGCGGCCAACCGCCTGGTCACCTCTTCCTTGTTGCGGCGCTGGCTGCGGTTGGAATCGCTGGCCAGCAAAAGATCGCCGTCATCGGTCAGTCGGGTGGCCAGAACCTGCATCACTCTGCGTTTCAGAAAATCAGACAGTGCTCTGGAATTGGGAATATTCCACCGCACCTGAATACGGGAATCGGTCTTGTTGACGTGCTGACCGCCGGGTCCCGAAGAACGGCTGGCCGCATATTGCAGCTCAGACCCCGGAATGACAACCAGGTCATTGATGATGATATCGTCGGACATGTTTTCTCCCGCAGCAGACAAAATATTTATTCGGCGTTATAATAGCAGATGCTCCCCCCACCGATCATATCAAAACCTCAGGAGGAAACCCTTCGTGATCATACGCAAACTTGACGATGTGGAAAAGACCGGCGTTGATTTGCCCGGCGTAAAAGGAATCACCAAACAACTGGTCCTCGGCAGCAGTGATGGTGTGCCCAATTTCAGTATTCGGGTTTTTACTTTGGAACCTGGTGGGCACTCTCCCCATCACACCCATGAGGTTGAACATTTGAATGTGATTTTATCCGGGCAGGGGGCTTTGATGGATGAAACCGGCACCGCCAATGCGCTGGTCCAGGGGGACTTTGCTTTTGTGGCGCCTCATGAAGTGCATCAGTTTCGGAACACTTCAGAGTCGGAAGACTTTGTGTTTATTTGTGCGGTGCCCAAGGAGTATGAGTGAGGCTGATCCCCCTTGGGCATTTAAGGCATCGTCACCAGCAAATCGTAGCTGGTCACCACCGAAAGTTCCTCCAACTCATCCTTGGCCTGGGCCGTCAGGGAATACTGTCCCGTACCAATATTCAAATAGAAAAAGGCTTCTTCGCCACTGTCAATGAAACTGGTCCAGATGAAATCGTTGATGATATGACTTGAGCTGATGGTCTGAAAATGCAAGGAAACCATGTCTCCATCTGGGTCATCAACCGTCACCCGAACTTCCACACCCCCTGGCTGGTACTCGCCATCGGAATAGAGAACCGGAGCCCCGGGCGCATCGTTTTCCATGGGCAACTTGGCGCAACTGGTCACCAAAGTTACAGCCATGAGACAAAGTCCCATCAGGATGTTGCGACCAGCTGTATTTTTATTGGTTTTTAACATTAGAATTCCACCCCCAGGAAATACTCGGGTGAGGACCCCGAAGTCTGGCTCTCGAATTTCAAGTCCTCCAAATCAAAATCAATTTCCCCATTGAGAATATGGGTCAAACCGGCACCACCTGTTATTGCGAAATTTCCAACACCCAGGGAAACCTTCACTCCAGCATCAAACCCTAATTTCATGGCCGTATCGCTGTAAGTTTCATCGCTGACATCCATGCTCATGCGCAGGAACATCATTTTGGCTGAAGCATAAGGGGAAATTCGCAAAAAACCGCCGAGATTGAAATTGAGATCCACTCCAATCGGCCAGGAAAATGTGGAAATCGAGGATTCCAGGGGATCAAAAGAAAGCAAACCAGGCTCTTCCCAATTCATAAGGAAACTGGACTTCCCCCAAACAATACCTATAAAAGGGGCAATGAAGAAGGTTTTATTAACATCCTCTGCCATATGGACAATTAAACGGCCCCCAACATATTTGTTGTGCCGGCTGGAGAAGAACCGCGTTTCTCCGAAGATGTCAATGGTGGTGTCAAAATCCAGATTGAGTTCGAAGACATCGGCTGCCAGGACGAGAGTCCCGGTTCTTTTAACAGATTCTTCCGCAGCTTCTTCGGGAGGTTCTTCGGCGGGTTCTTCAGCACCCATAACCTGGCCCGAAGCAGTGAGAAGTATAATCAGACATAGAACCAGAAAAGGTTTTGTGTTGTGCAGGGCAGTCATTGCACGGCTCCTTCATCATCCTTTGGAGATACTGAAATTTGACTGAATGCTGGAGTTAATAAATCCCTCGAATCAGGGACCAGTCCGGGGTCCTCCCTGGGCTCACGTCACATCCGTAAACAGAGGATGCAAAATTGGGTTCGGGCACAGCCCGGGTCCGCCATTGATTGGCCGGCCAGGATTCTCTTTCCACTGACAGACCTGATGTTGCCGGGCCAATGTGGGCGATGTTGTCAGTGCAGGGGAATCCAGAAATATGGTCCAGGCTGTCCTCACTGAAACAAACCACCGAAACAGGGCAATCGGTCAAAATTGAGCTTCCGGGTGAGACTAAGGCAACCATGGTTGCGGCTTGTTTCAAAGCTGAAAGGTCTGCAACCTGATCGAGAGAAGGAGATCCATTGTCCCTGTCCGAGCCTGAACTTCCAACAACAAAAGTCCCACAACTGTCGATGATACCCTTCAAGACAATGCCCGTACTATTTCCCCTGGAATCCCGCGTGATGATTTGGAATCCACTCAGGTCAACAGACTCGGGTCCTGAGTTCAGCAATTCAATCCAACCAAACGAAACCCCGGTTGGTTGCTTTACAAAAAAGAGTTCTGAAAGGACCAGAGTGGAAACGGGGGATCCGCCGAAACCGAGTTCGGCACATGTTTCGCCTTCGTTCCAATGGGTGCCCCCCGTGATACTGCATTGGTCATGGGTTTGGTCATCAACACAACCATACCCCGACACAAAAACACAGGCCCCTTTGGGGTCGTCAGAGCAACCAGTTAAGAAAATCATCAAAAAGAGGGGGAGAATAAGCAGAAGAGAAGTTTTCATGGTTCTGGACACTCCTGGAAACAAGCAACTATTCTTTGCATTGAGCAACAGTAAAACGAGTTTGGTTGGACGATGAGAAGATCATATCATATGAAAACCATATGTCAATACCACTGAAAACACAGAAGGAGGGCTCCAATCAGGAACCCTCCTCAAAAACCAGCGGTGATTATCTATTCAACCGGCACAGCATCCTCAGCTCCCACCGCATCTTCATCCCCCATCACATAATGCAGGAACCACTGCAGCTCCCGAGTCTGGTAATCAATCATGTGACTGGGCTTGTTAATTCCGTGTCCCTCATCAGGATACAGCACCAACCGGCTCGGTGTGCCGTTCATCTGCAGGTAACTGAACATTTCAATACTCTGCCGTGGATCCACCGGGTGATCCTCGGTACCATGCATAATCAACGTCGGTGTGACGATTTGATTGGCTCGAGATGCAGGACTGTGCTCCCACATCAACTGCAGATCTCCGTCCCAGGGCTGATCATAACTGTCGATGAACAACTGAGGATTGTTCTGCCCCATGGCCGATACGTAATTCCAGATACCGGCAATGGAAACCGCGGCCTTGAAACGATCGGTGCGGCTGACGACAACGTTAGTCATCAGGCCACCGTAGCTGTAGCCGGTGAACCCCAGACGATCGGCATCGATGACACCGCGATCAGCCAGATCATCGATAGCCGCCATGATGTCCATGAAATCATTGGTACCAAAATTACGGTGCCCTCCGCGCAGGAAATCGGCGCCATAACCAGTGCCACCCCGGGGATTGACAATCAACACGGCAAAACCCTGATGCGAGAGAACCTGCCAGGGATAGCGTGAGGTCCAGGCATTGCCGTAGCGGTAGAAAGGTCCGCCATGCATCTCGATGATGGCGGGAAGTTTTTCATCCATGCCGGCGCCTGGTGGCAGAAAGAGGAAACCTTCCACAAAGCCACCATCATGACCGGGCAGCCGCACCAGCTGGGCAGGCTGCAAACCGTAAGGCTCCACTGCATCATTCACCGTTGCCATCATCTTCATTTTCTTGCCGGGACGCCCCACATAAAGGGCGCCGGGTTTGTCCAGGCTGGACTCCAGATAGGCCAGAGTGCCACCAGCCAGACTCATGCCGCCCATGTTCCCGTCCAGGTCAGTCAGCTGCTCGATGGTGCTCTTGCGGGTGTCGACTTTGTAAAGATCCAGGTTGGCTCCGTCAGCCGCGCGCACATAAAGGTCACGGCTGTTTTTGCCCCACACAGGAGCCGCATCGGGAGTGCTTCCGGATCCGCCCAGAGTGATCTCCGTTGAACCGGTTACGACAACCTCTTCACCAGTGGCCAGGTCACGAACAACAATGTCCTTGAGGTTCAGATAAGCCCGGTACTCGGCATCACGATCGGTGTAGTAAGCCAGCTTTTTTCCATCCGGACTGAACGAGGCAAAAGATGAGTGACGGTCCGTAGCCGAGATGATTTCCGCCTCACCGTTTTCCACATTCACCAGAGCAATCTGCTGGTCTTCATCAACCAGACCACTGAAGCGGGGATTGAACGTCACAGCCAGGGTTTTGCCATCGGGCGACCAGGCAATGTGCTGCGGATTCCAGGGGCTGTTGGTCAGCTGCCGGGGCTCGCCCTCTGTGCAGGGACCATTCTCGCCCACGGCCACAATCCAAACCTGCTGATATTCTTCGGGATGTTCCATGCGGTCGCGCACTTCCCAATCCTGACGGTCGTCGGGAACTTCATACACCTGGGCGGCCAGAGGGTCGGCGTCCTCATCCACTTCTTCCTCTTCTTCGTCCTCTTCCTTCTCGGCCGGATCAGCCAGCACCGCCAGGTACTTGCCATCGGGGGACCACCAGTAGGCACCCACCCCGCCTTCAATATCAGTGACGGGACGCGGCTCTGATCCATCCAGCGGATTGATCCACACCTGGCCGGCCTCATCATGGGTGCGGACGAAACTGAGGGCTCCATCGGGCCGCCAGGCCAGAGCGCCGGTGCCGCCATCAATGAAGGTCAATTGGCGGGCTTCATTCTTGTCCACATTTCCAATCCACAGACGGGTGACGCGGTTGTCGTCCTCCAGATTGCGCCGGGTGGTTCGCCACACAACCAACTCACCATCGGGTGAAACAGAAGGGGCCATCAGAGTGGGAATTTCCAGAAATCGGGCCAAAGTGTACTGGGTATCTTCGGCGGCAGTGGCCAGGGAAATGCTGCAAACAGTGAGTAGGGCTGCCAGCAGCCAAACGAAATGACGACCAGTAAAATTGGGAGTGTGCATTATCTGCCTCCGGGAGTGCGGTTGAACATGGG
>JAOZJV010000786.1 GCA_029935695.1 Candidatus Krumholzibacteriia bacterium
AACGGAAAATCCGCTGTCCGGTTGGGAATCAAAAAACACACCGGCTGCGTCGGTGCGGGTTCGCACAAAATACACGGACCAGGGCACACCGGCATAGCTGCTGTCGGCCAAAGTGGGCACCACCGAGGCGTACTGATCTTCCATGTCCGCAGGGATGGTTTTCACGTAATCCCATTGGCCGGGGGGATAGGCGAGGCTGGGGTCCGAGGCAATGGCATCGGCTTCATCATAACGACGATAGATGGAATATTCGGTGATGGTGTGCTCGCCACCGGGGATGTCGTGGCGGCTGGCTGACCAGCTGAGGCGCACTTGCAGGCCTGAATCGCCGGGCACATCGCTGACGCTGCTGATTTCGGCTGAGCTGGCCAGGCGGTCCATGGAAAGAGAAACACTGCCACAGGCAGGTCCGCCGGTGGGGCTGTCATCGGTTTCCACAAGGAGCGCGCGCCAGCGGATATCTGCGCCCGAGGTGGGAAATTCCAGCCATTCGGTGAAAGACTCAATGGCGTGCCAGGAGCTGCCACCATCGGCAGTCACTTCAAAGCTGATCGAATCTGAAATGGCGGCTGAAAGTTTGACCCTGGAAACAGGATCATCGCTGTCATTGAGGTTGATGGTCTGGGCGCGATTTCTCAGGAGATCAAGACCGTCTGCATCCAGTTCGTGCAGCATCAAGCCGTCGCCGCTGGCGCAGGTGTGGATCATGTTCTGGGCATACAGAACATGCAGGGCGTTGCTGATGGTGTCGAAGCTGCCGATGGTGATCGCTTCAGTGGGGCTGGTGACATCCATCACGTGCAGACCCTGACTGGCGGCGGCCACAAAGACCGTGTCGCCGGAGGCAGTAGCTGAAGCATACCGGCAACTGTCCCAATCGGTGAGGGTGGTCAGGACCATGGGATCAGCGGGGTCATTGATGTCTAAAATATGCAATCCACTGGTGCCACTGGCCACAAAGGCCCGGCCACCGCTGGTGGTCACCCGCAGGGCTGTTCCGGTCACCGTCGTGAAAGATAATTCACTGGGATACTGGGCGTTACTCAGATCGAAAATCTTCAATCCACCATCAAGAACAAACAGATGAGTTGCTGAGGCAAAAACATCCATGGCCCAGGAACCGGTGGCCAGGTGCTGCACAAAAACCGGCAGGGTTGGATCGGAGATGTCGAACACTGCCACCCCGGCTCCCGATTCCGCCAGGTACAGGGTGGATCCGGAAATGGTCACTGAACTCACATACTGCAGATCACCGTCATTGGTGAAATACCCTCCGTCGATCATGGCCGCGGGGGTGGAAATATCAATCACCTGCAACCCGGCGGTTCCCGCCGCCACAAAGGCGTGGTCCCCTGAAATGGCCACACTTTTGGCCTGGTCAGTGCAGGGCATGAGGTCCACTTCCACCGGAATATCCGCATCCACCAGACTGATGGCGCGCAAACCGGAAACACCATCAGCTAAAAACAAGTGATCGGCCCGGCGAGCCGAAGCGTAGGCACTGTTGGTGTTCAGGCTTCCCCTTGCAAAAAGAACCTGGGAGTGAAGATGAATTTTCAGGGAGAGGGTGTCCCACAGGGCCGTGGTCATGTCGGCATCCCGACGGGCGGTGGTGGAGAAGTCCTCGTCGATGGTCAGAATTTCCCCAGCTGAGATGGCCGGCACCACCAACAGGATAAAAAGGAAAAAGCAGTTGAAATAGCCCACAGGTGCTGAAATTCGTAACAAGACAATCTCCATGATCAGGGTTTTCTGATGTCTGATAATATCATAAAAGCAAAAACTGTGTCCAATTAAGTTTTTT
>JAOZJV010000787.1 GCA_029935695.1 Candidatus Krumholzibacteriia bacterium
TTCATGGGCACGGAAGGCCTGGCAGCAGTAGCTGTGGTGCCGCTGGTTATCAGCATCAACTCCTGAACCAGAGTATTCATTTCGATGGCCTGAGCTGACAGCTCTTCAGCTGCGGATGCGGATTCCTCGGCTCCTGCCGCGTTGGACTGGGTGACTGTGTCCATTTGTCCCACGGCAGTGTTGACTTCGCCGACACTGCGGGACTGCTCATCTGCAACTTTGGATATTTCGCTTATGGACGCAGAAACTTCAATACAACCATCGACAACCTGAGTCAGAATGGAAGCGACATCGCTGGTAGCTTTAACGCCGAGATCTGAATTCTCGGTAGATCCTTCGATAAGCTCTGCTGTGCCGCGGGCTGCTTCAGCGCTGCGTTGGGCCAGGTTTCGGACTTCTTCAGCCACAACGGCAAAGCCTTTGCCAGCATCCCCGGCACGTGCAGCTTCCACAGCTGCGTTTAAGGCCAGCAGATTGGTCTGGAAAGCAATCTCGTCGATGGTTTTGATGATTTTTGCTGTCTCAGTAGATGATTCCTTGATCTTTTCCATAGCCGAGTTCAGAGTTGTCATGGCCGCCTGGCCTGTCTCGGCCATATCCTTGACCTCAAGGGAGCGGGTATTGGCCAGATCAGAGTTCCTGGCACTCTGTTTGGCGCCGGTCTGCATCATCTCCAACGAAGCTGCGGTTTCTTCGAGTGCCGCGGCCTGCTCACTGGCTCCTTCAGCCATTTGCTGACTGGCTGAAGCCACCTGGCCCGAAGCACTGGAGACCTGTTCGCTGCCAGTCTGTAAGCCGTCAATGACTTTATTGATGGGGCCGGTGATTGATCTGATCAAAAAGATGGCCAGGAAAATTCCGACCAGTACTGCTACCACAAGACCCACAAGCGTGATTGTGGCGGCGGAACCCAAATTGTCGGCCGATTCAATGGACAGGGCTTTAGTTGTACTCTGGGCCTCGGACTGCAATTTCAGACCAGTAGCGACAGCAAGACCACCGCTTTTGAAGCGCTCTGTGTCCAAAATTTTGAGTTTCAACCAATTAGCCTTCATTGCCTTAATGCTATCGTTGGTTTTCTCGGCACTGGCAGCGATAATTTTCAATTGATTGACCTTGTCCGGATTCTCAGTAAGGTCACCCAGAGCTGCCAGTTTGGTCGCGACCTTGGGGAAGCTGGATTGAGCCGCTTCCATAAGTCCAGGATCATCCACGACCTGTGCCATGAACGTCTTGACACGGATGTCGTTGGCAAGATTTATGACGTCAGTCATCAGGGCGATTTTGGCCAGACGCTGGTCCAGTTCTTCCGGACTCTTATCGGAAAGGAAATCCTTACTCAAAGCGGCGTTCTCACTAGTCAGGTATGTGTTGGCTTCTTGCAAGTAAATTGCCGAGTTGTCGACCAATTCTGTTCGTGCACTGATCATTCCCTCAATGCTCTCATTGGTTTCTTCAGAGAGACGAAAGTAATCTTTCCGGGCAGTTTCTATTAATTCAACCTGTTCAGGGAAACCATCCAGGTTGGTGGCGGCGGCCAGCTCGCGGGCCTCTTGCAGAGCGCTGAGCATAACTTCGCTTTCAGCCATCGTCTCCTTGTAATAGTCTTCATTCTGCGAAAGGCTGTAACCACGCATCGAATACATTGTTTTGTTGAACGAGGCGACGACCTTGCCGGCAACAGCCATTTCCGGCAGGTATTCATCCGCCATCACCGAAGAGGCAGTTTGGGCAGTATTCATTTGCCAGGCCCCCATACCGCCGAGAGCGCCACTGATCAAAATCAGGACCCCAAAGCCAAA
>JAOZJV010000229.1:0-4722 GCA_029935695.1 Candidatus Krumholzibacteriia bacterium
GTATTTACCTGCGCATCAGTGACAGCACTGGTGAACAGTTCTTCAGCGATGTGGTGATCGTGGTACCGGCTCCGGCGGCAGTGATCAATCTGTGGGCCGAAGATTTGCCTGGCCATGAACTGGAAAACCCATTGCGCCCTGGTGAATCTGTTGTGATGCAGGTTCGGGCTACCGACGCATCAGGTAATGCAGTCAGTGGCACCAGCATGAATGTGCAGATCATCCGTGGCGATGGCGCCCTGGGCAATGCCTTCGAACCCTCGTTCGGATTGATTGCCGACGTGGATGGCCGGGCCAATGTGGATCTGACGGTGACCGATTTCGGAACCGAGGATGTCCTGGTCCAGGTCGTGTCCGGCAGTCTGCTCAGCGAGCCGGTGCTCATTGGTGTGACCGGTCCGCCGGTGACCCGCATCGAATTTGAGCCCGCTGTTTCTGAATTCCGTGATGGTTATTACATCACTCCGAGCACGGTGATTCGCCTGAGCGCCGTCACCGAAGATTATCGGGGAATCCAGACTATTTTCTTCGACGTGGATCAAGAGGATCCACCCCGACCCGTTGATGTTTACGATGGCGATTTCTCTCTGGAAGTCCTGGACCGCGCGTCCCTGACTCCTGGCCAGCACATCCTGCGCTTCTATGCAGAAGAAAGCAGCGGCGTGATGGAAGAGGTGCGTTCCGTGGTGCTTTACACCGCCACTGATCTGGCTCTGGACAAGGAAATCACCAACCGGCCCAACCCCTTCAACCCCAACGAGAATGAGACCATGATCTTGTTCCGGCCCACATCCAGCGGCGTTGTCACCATCACCATCTACGATCTGTATGGTGGCGTGGTTTACAGCGAGCAGCGTGACGTGATCGCCGGAGTCGAAGTTCTGGACTTCTCCTGGGACGGCCGCAACGGCAAAGGACGAGTGGTGGCCAACGGTGGTTACATCTGCCGGGTGCACGGCAACGGAATGGATCTCCGTCGCAAGATTGCGGTGGTGAAGTGATGAAAGCTATTACCATGAAAACCAACAGCATGATTTCCCGGTGGTTGTTTGCCCTGGCGGCCCTTGTCCTGACCTGCGCTCCGGCGCTGGCCGCGGACGATGCGGGTGTTCCAGGTGGCTTCCTCCGCTTTGGTGCCAGTGCCCGCAGCCTTTCATTGGGCAACGCGGTGGCCGGTTTGAGTGATGACGTTGCGACGTCTTACTGGAACCCGGCCGGTCTGGCCCAATTGCGCACCATGGAAATCACGGGCATGGGCGCCACCATGTTCAACGATACGAAGTACACCTTCTTTGCCATGGGCATGCCCACGGAAAAGTGGGGGACCTTCTCTTTCAATGGCACCTTCACCACCAGTGGTGAATTTGAACGCACCTCAATTCTTGAGGATACGGGCGAAACCTTCAGCGAGAAGGAAGGCATCTTCTCACTGGGTTATGCCAACGGATTCGGCCGTCTGACTTACGGAGTGAATCTCAAATCCGTGAGCCAGGATATTGGTGGAGCCTCTGGCAGCAGCATGGGCATGGATATTGGCCTGCTCTACCGTCCTCACCGGCTTCTGAGTCTGGGTGCATCGGTGCAGAACCTCCTCGAACCCAAAATCACCTTGATTGAGGAAGAGGAAAAGCTGGCCCGCAGCATGCGCGCCGGGATGGCTCTGCGATTCTTCCGCGGCCGCATGGTGATGACCACAGATCTTGTCAAAACAGAATTCATGGACATCAGTTTCCGCAGTGGTCTGGAAGTATGGCCCGTGCGTTTCCTGAGTCTGCGTGGCGGCTACGACGGTGAACGCGAGCACATGAGTGCCGGTGCCGGTTTCCGCTTCGACAACTGGCAGTTCGATTACGCCTATGTGAGCACCGATCTCGGGGCTCAGAACGTGCTGAGCGCCACCTTGCGTTTCGGCGTGCCTTTCGGTGTGAAGATGAGCAGCAACCGCGCTTTGTTCAGCCCTTCGGGTCAGGACAAGGATGTGCGCTTTGCCATCGAGACCGCCGTCCGGGGTCAGGTTGAATCCTGGCAAGTGGATATCAATGATGAAAATGGCCGTCTCATCCGCACCATGACCGGTAACGGAGCCCCTCCGGCGGGTGTCAGCTGGGGTGGCGAAGATGAAGACGGCCGGCTGGTGCCTGATGGGCAATACGAAGCCCGCGTGACCATCGTCGACAACATGGGGCAGCATTGGGATTACCAATCTTCCGTCGAAGTGATGGGCTTCAAGGACCGCACCAAAACACCCATCCGCGTTGAAATCAGTGGCAACGAAAATAACCCTGGGGGGCAGCAGTGATGAGCAGGACTAGAGTGATGAACAAGCGGATGAAATCTCCGGCCCGCAGCCGGCGCTGTCGAGGCGCCCTGTGGGCAACCCTGGCCATCTCAGTGGGGCTTTGGATTCTGATCGTGGGCGCAGGTAAAGCTCTGGCCGCCGACAGTCTGGATGAACGAAAGGTACCCACCGAGTCGGCCCTGTGGGATGCCGCAGGCCAGGCTTACACCGATGGTGTGGACAAGAGTGCCGCCATGCAGCAATACCGACTGTATGTGCAGTCATATGGTGGAAGCTCGCGTTCTTCGGGTGCCCAGTACATGCTCGGTGAGTGTTATTTCGCCGCCGGTGATTACGAAGGTGCATTGCGGGAATACCAACGGGTTTCAAAGTACAAAGGTGAAGACGATTACCTGAAGGCCAGTGTTCTGCTGCGTAAAGGCGAGTGCTACTACAACCTGGGTCAATTCTCTGAAGCCATCGAAAAATTTGATCGTCTTATCGACAAATATGATGACACCTTCCTGCTTGCCGAGGGGCTTTACGAAATAGGCCTCAGTTACATTGTGGAAGGAAACTGGCTCAAGCTGCGCACCGCTTATCGCGAGCTGCTTGAACGCAGACCAGGGTACGCAGAAAAGCCTCAGGTGAAATTCGCCCTCGGTCTCTTTGCCTACCAGGAAAAGCGTTACGACGAAGCTATCGCCTACTTCACCGAAGTGCCCAGCGATCGTGGTTTGTATTACCTGGGACGCTGTCTTGAAGACACCGGTCAATACATTCTGGCCATTCAGCGCTACCGCCAGGTGTTGCGCCGCCATGCAGACAGTCCTTTGGCTGATGACGTGGCTTTCTCCATCGCCGAAGCCTTTTACCGCTCAGGTCAGAACACCGTGGCAGTGCGCAGTTACCGCTCATTCATTGAGAAGTACCCCGACAGCCAGTTCGTGCCCAACGCCCGCTACAAGATGGCCTGCGTGACCTTCAGTGAAGGCCGGTATGATGAGTCGGTGCGGCAGCTGGAAGAAATCGTGCGCCTGTTCCCGGGTGAGATGATCAGCGCCTACGCCCAGTACCTCATTGGCGATTGTTACATGCAACTGGACCGCACGGCCGAGGCCATCTTTGCCTGGACCGATGTGGTGCGTGGTTTCGAAAACACCAAGGTGGCCAGCTCGGCGTTGCACAAAGTGATTTACGCCTACACCACCGAAGATAATTTTGGTCAGGCCATCGTCCTGGCTGATGAATTCCTGGACCGGTTCCCCGGTGATAACCTTGCCCCGAGAGTGCGTGTGCTGCAGGGATTCAGTCATTATCAGCTGGAAGAATATTCTGCAGCCATCCGCTCTTTCCAGAACGTGGTGGACAAGCATGTGAACACCGATGTGGCCGAAAGAGCCCTCTTCCTGTCGACCATGGCCTATTTCAAAACTGGTGAGCTGGATCGATTGCTGACCAATTACAACTATATGGCCAGCAAATTGTTGCCCACTCCCAGCGAGTGGCGCGCCCGCACCTATTATTACCTCGGTGAGGCATACTACAAACAGCAGCTGTTCCGACAGGCTACCGGTATGTACCGCCTGGTTCTGACGGGATATCCCCGCAGTAACGTGGCCGCCGCATCGTTGCAGGGGCTTGTTGCCAGCCGCAGTCAAACCGGTCAGTACGAATTGGCTCTGGAAGAACAGGAAAAATTCCTGCTCTCCCTGGCCAACGCCGAAAGTGAAAACGGCACCAACAGTCTGGCCGTGGGAAGCATCTATTTCAACCAGCACAAATATGAAGATGCTCTCAAGCAGTTTGGTGAATTTCTGGCCAAAAATCCTGATGACCCGGCAGCCGCTTCGGCCCTGTCGAACCAGGGTGATTGTTATTATCGCCTGCAATACTACGATCAGGCCATTGAAGCCTGGAAAAGTTTGTTGGCGCGTTTCCCCGCGGCACCTGAAGCCCAGGAAGCTCTTTACCGCATTGCCGATACTCAATTCGGGCTCGGTCAGTTTGCCGGCGCTACGGTCACCTACAACCGTCTGCAAACGCAGTTTCCTGAAGGCGAGTATGCTTCTGATGCTGGGTTCGGTTTGGCCAATTGTGCCTACAATCAAGGGCAGGATGATATGGCCATCGAAGCCTTTGGTGCTTTTGTGACCGCCAATCCCGATGATCCGCGCATTGAAGATGCAGAGCTCGGCATTCAGAGTTGCTATTATCGCAGCGGTCGTGACATGGAGGAGTACCTCGAAGGTCACCCCGACAGTCCTTTGGCGGCGGATATTTATTGGAACAAGGGTCAGGATGCCTTTGCAGCCAAGGATTACACCACCAGTGCCAAAGCCTTTGAAAAGGTGACCCTGGATTATCCGGACAGTGAGTCGGGACCAGGTGCCTTGTTCTATCTGGCGGAAAGTTACTACCGGGCCGAAAACATGACCCAGGCC
>JAOZJV010000229.1:4732-6299 GCA_029935695.1 Candidatus Krumholzibacteriia bacterium
GCGTGGTGCAACGGTTCAGTTCAAGCAGGAAGATTATCTGGATGCAGCTTTCAGTTATGAAACTCTGACGGATATTTTCCCCGAGGGTCAGTATGCAGCTCTGGCGTCGTACAATGCAGCTATTTGCTACCAGGAAATCGAAGACTGGCATGCCGCCATCGGTGGTTATGTGCGTTTCCTGACCGACCACCCTGATGACGAAAATGCTCAGGGTTTATGGTTGCAGATTGCTTCTCTGTACCAGGAAGAGCTGGGTGATTACCGCCAGGCGGTGGAAGCCTACGAACACGCTCTGGAAAGTGGCGAGGCACCGGTAGCGGAAGCACGTTATCGCCAGGGTGAGTGCCACGAAAAAGACAACAGCATTGATCTGGCTCTGGCCAGTTATGAGGCCGCCGCCAATGAGGGCGCCACGGTGGATCCTTTCCGTATCGCCAGCCTGGCACGCATGGCCGAGATCGCCGAAGAACGAGGCGACTGGGGAGCGGCCCTTTCAGCCTGGCAGCAAATCCAGGATGCCGGCGGCAAAGCTGAATGGACAGCCATGGCGGTGGAGCGCATTGACGCCATCCGTTCTTCGGGTGTTGTGGGCGGTTAATTGCTGTAAAAACCAAAAGAAAGAATTCCGTTTCCAGCCCAGGAAACGGAATTCTTTTTTTATGTTGTTGGATATTTCTTACCGTGTACAATCTAACCAGTTGAAGTATAAAGAAATACGTAAGGACACTCCTCGTGTCTGACAAGTGCTCTCCGCCTTGTGCTCGCCCCGGCCACACGGAAGGTCCGCATGTGTGATGAAATGAAATTCCTGCCCTTTTGGGGGCAGTACGAGCAGCTGAATGTTCGCTATGAAGCCAAACAAAGGGCTATCTGGTACACCCTCCATCCCCACGACCGGCCCTGTTTCAACCACGAGTTGCTTGCTGAATTGGCCCATTTTCAGAAGCGGCTGTCCACTTACAACCAGGAAGCCATCGACTCGGGAAATTGTCTGCCCATCCGGTACACTGTTTTGGACAGTGGCGTGCCGGGGGTGTTCAATCTGGGGGGCGATCTGGAATTGTTTTATGGGCTCATCTCCAGGGGTGACGGTGAAGGTCTTTTTGCCTATGCCAAAGCCTGCATCGATGTGCTCTATCCCAACGCGGTGAACTACGGCCAGCCTTTGACTACCATCAGCCTGGTGCAGGGAGAGGCTTTGGGCGGCGGCTTTGAGGCGGCAATTTCCAGCAACATTGTGGTGGCTGAAGAGAGCGCCCGTTTTGGCCTGCCGGAAATTCTCTTCAATTTGATTCCCGGCATGGGGGCCTACAGTTTTCTCATCCGCAAAACCACTCCCGACATTGTGGAAAGGCTGATCACCGGTGGTGAAATTTTCACGGCCCGTCAAATGCTGGAACTGAAGCTGGTGGATGAAGTGGTGAGCGATGGGGAAGGTGCCTCTGCGGTGCGCGGATTGGTGGCGAGGCACCAACGCAAAGGAAATGCCTACACTGCATTCAGTCGGGTGCAGCAGTGCATCAATCCGGTGACTTATGAAGAGTTGATTCGCATCACCCGCATCTGG
>JAOZJV010000230.1 GCA_029935695.1 Candidatus Krumholzibacteriia bacterium
GTGCGCTGGGAGGGGCACAATGAGCAAGGACTGGCTGCGGCTTCCGGTGTGTATTTTGTGCAACTGAAGGCCGGAAAAAATACTGCGGTTAGAAAGGTAACTTTGGTGCAGTAATATTTGAATAAACAAAGCCTCGCCGGGGTAGTAGAATCAACAACGCCACTAACCAAACCCCGGCGAGGAATATTATGAAAAAGCAGCCAACGACGATCACTCAGCTGAAAAACCACTACAACGGGTACTTTTTCACTGCCATTTTATCCTTCCTTCTCTTGCTCCTGGTGCTTTTTTCCAGCACCCAGGCCCTGGCCGGAAAAACCTATAAAATGAAAAAGGTCTCCATCGTTGCCGACCTTGCTGCCGATGGATCCATGACTGTGGCCGAAGAACGGACCTACCGGTTCAAAGGTCGCTTCAAATATGCATTCCGAACCTTCCCGCTGGATTCCAGAATCAGTTATGAAAATTTCCAGGTCCTGGAAAATGGCCAGCCATACCAGTTATCAGACAGCCAGGAACCGGGCACCTACACCGTCACCACTACGAATACGGAAACCGAAGTCCGGTGGTATTATCAGTCCCGCAACGAAACCAGAACCTTCAAGCTCGAATACCAAGTCAATGATGCTGTTAAACGTCACCTGGACGGCGCCGTTCTGTATTACCAATTCATTGGTGATGATTTCCGCAAATCCACACAACAGGTAGACATCACCGTCAACCCGCCGGTGACTGTTGATCAATGGAAAATCCGACAATGGGCCCACGGGCCCTTGTGGGGAAACAGCGCCACCTCGGACCAAGGTGTTGTGTCGGCCACTTGTGAAAATCTTCCCAAGAAGCAGTTTTTCGAACTCCGGGTTCTTTATCCTGCCGAAATCTTCAGTGAAGCACCTCAAATATCCGGGTACATCGCCGGTGAAGTGACCACCGAAGAAAACGCCTGGGCTGAAGAAGCAAATCTGCGCCGTGAAGAAGCCCGGAACGATGCCGCTGCTCTGGAAAAAAGACAAAAAATCGGCCTGTGGGCCCTGCCTTTGCTGGTGGCCCTGGCTGCTGCCTGGTTCTTCCGCATTGCCATCCAGTACGGCACGCGGCCCACCGTTCCAGCGGTGGCTTCATCATCGGCAGAAATCCCCTCGAATCTGCCTCCGGCCCTCGTTGGTTATTTGATTGGCGAAAGAGCCGTGGGGCCATCTGCCATGATGGCCACACTGATGGATTTGGCCCGGCGCGGATTTTTGGAATTCAGGGAAGAACATGAGCTGGGGAAAAATTTCCTGGGGCATGAAAAGTGGAAAACCAAACATTCCTGGTTGCTGAAAAACCTCCACTACCGGGAGCACCGCCACAGTCTGGCCGAATTTGAAGACATGCTCATCAAGTTCGTTTTCGAAGACCTTGCCGATGCAAAGACAAACGGTTCGGCCATGGTCATTGTAGATCTGGAAACATTCAAAAAGAAGAAGTCCAAAGTGCAGAAATTTTTCAGCCTTTGGTCAAAAAAAGTCAAATCAGAAGCCGTGGGTTATGACTTCTTTGACCAGGAAAGTTTCAGAGGTCGCAACCAGGGAATGACGTTGGGAGCGATCATGCTGGTGTTGGCTATTCCCATGATTCCCGTGGTTCATGCGTTGGCCATTATTCCCGCAGTCGCCGGCATCATCATGATTATTGGGGCCAATGGTATTGTTCACCACACAAGTGAAGGCTTGATCCAGGAGAAACAATGGAAATCCCTGAAAACCTGGCTAAAGAAACAGGGATTCAAATCAGCTGAACCAGACTCGGTTTTGGAATTTATCGAACCCTACTTCATTTATGGCGTGATCATGGGGATGTCGAAAAACCAGCTTGAGGGTCTTGGTGCGCTGATCCCGGCAAACCAGGGTGTTTATTACATGCCGTGGTATCACCACAGTCAACACGAGGGTGGTTTAGCGGGGGGCGATTTTGGTGCCTCGTTTTCCACTGCAGTGGCCAGTGTCAACTCCGCAATGTCCAGTTCCACGGGTGCCGGCGGCGGTGCCAGTGGTGGTGGCGGTGGTGGAGCTGGTGGCGGTGGTGGCGGGGCCGGGTAAACATGTGCAGTGCCGCCTGACCAGTCACCGCACCAGTGTCATCCGACGCGTTTCATGCACCATATCTGCACGAAGTTTATAAAAGTAGACTCCAGACGGAACCGAGTGCCCCGCATTGTTGGTGCCATCCCAGATAACTTCATGATCACCAATTTCCAGCAAACCATCAAACAGATTGCGCACCAGACGACCACTCATGTTGTAGACAGCCAACTGGGCGCTTCCTGCGTTCACCATCTGAAAGCGAATCTGGGTCCGCGGGTTGAAGGGGTTTGGTTGGTTTTGATCCAGCAAACGTTGGGGTCCTGCCTGGGCCAGATTCTCCACACCAGAGGCCGAACTTTCAAGTGGCTGGTCGTTGGTGACACAATGCACTCCGCCACCCCAGCGCCATAGCTCCAGGGTTTCCACCACATGAACATCCCTTCCCGGGAAAAATCCTTCGATGCGGGCCCTGGCGGCATTGTCCCATTCGGGCACTCCGAAGCCTGTCGTGATGACTGCTCCGTTTACAACCAACCAGTTGACGTAGATGGCTGCCAATGATTCTCCGTCATATTCAACATGGCCTGGAATATCAATGCGCTCGACCTGAAAGCCCGCGGCCTCGATAATTTCTGCGGCTTCTTCATAGACAAATGCTTCGGGGTCGTTCTGGTCCACGTAGCGAGCCACCGCCACCGTGTTTTCGTCGATGAAACGAGCGATGCCATCTGTGTGGCCACCAGTCAGATCCGTTGGTGGAGCACTCATGAGCCAAACCATGTTGGTGATGCCAAATGCATCGACGTATATGGCTTCCATCTCGGCCATGCTCATGCCGGGGTTCCGATTACTTTGACAAGGCCATGAAGCGATCAGGGCACCGGCACCATTAAAATCAAGGTTCCCCCGCTCACAGACCAGATCATAACTCTGGCAGGGAACTCCCACCAGGGAGGCAATTTGACAGGGAATCGCATCATCATCATCCCATGGCGGATACTGCCCACCCCAGGCATCAAACACCCAGTCCTGAACCTCCATGGAGCCATCAACCATGACCCAAACCGGCCCGTTATCCCGCAACCAGGCTGCGTTGTATGACATGATGTGCCAGGTAATATTGGCCAGAGGAACCCCTCTGCCGAGCAGGTAGTTCTGGGCCTGTGTCCGGGCCGAGCTACTTCTGACAATGATGTTAACCGGTTCGTATTCCTGAAGCACATCGATGATGCTGCTGAAATTCGGTCGGTAAGATGTTTCATAGCCTTTGGGCCATTGCATCCAGGTGCCCGCGTGGGTTTCCCATTCTGCAGGAACTCTGGTTTGGGCTTTTGTCTCGGCTGCAAACATGGCGATAATCATCAGAACTAAAACAGGAATGACACGGGTCCGATGCATGAGGTACCTCCTTAAGGTTCGGAGATGTTATCAGGCCAACCTGAAATCTACCTGACATCCGCGAAACAATCTTTGCTGCGTCCATTATCCCTGGTGCCGATGTAATGCAACTCCTTGCAGAATCACCGATTCCCGAATAAAGTCGAACCACAGATTGGTCCTGGGCAACAACTCAACTTTTTTGCCCACGTTTCATGGAAGGATAGAAATGCGGATTCTCATTGTCGAAGATGAAAAAGAACTCCGCGAAGCTATTGGACGGCGTCTGCGAGCCGCTGGCCACGCCGTTGATGAAGCGGGCAGTGGGCAGGTAGCTCATGAACTACTGGCTGTGCACGACTATGCCATCCTCATCCTCGACCGCATGCTACCCGATGGCGACATCATTGAGCGTGTCATCCGGTGGCGAAACAAAGGCATCACCACACCCATTCTATTTCTTACAGGTCGCGATTTGGTGGAGGAGCGCATCGAAGGTCTGCAGGCTGGTGCCGATGATTACCTCGTCAAACCATTTGCCATGGATGAACTCCTGGTGCGGGTGACCACCATTGCCCGGCGCGGGCCCGCCCCTACCCCCAGTGTGCTGCAAATCGCCGATGTGGAAATCAACTTCAGTCGGCGGGAAGTGCGGCGGCGGGAAGTTCTGATTCCTCTTCGCCCCAAGGAGCACGCACTGCTCGAACTGCTGGCCACAAGAATGGGTCGTGTGGTTTCCCGCACTGCCATTTTGGGTGCCTGCTGGGATGAAGAACACGAACCTCTTTCCAATGTGGACGAATCCCTGGTGGCTTCTCTGCGTCGAAAACTTGGCCAACCCAGTATCATCCGTACAGTTCGCGGATCAGGGTATATTCTGGAGGCACCAGACAGTGACAAGTAACAGTTTGTCCACCACGAGCCTCCGTCGTCTTTATATTCTATTGAGTTTTGCCTGGGCTATTCTCTGGATATCGGGCATCGTCGTATTTGCCTCCATGGCTATTCAAATGGGCAGAGAGGCTTTCAAAATAGACTTGGATTCCGAACTCAGAGTTGCTGCCACAAGCACCTATGGCCTGGCATATTTTGACAACGATGGACAATTTATTGATGAAACTTTCCTTAAAGAACCCAGCTTGATTGAGAGTCCATTCGATATCTGGATTGTGGAACCAGGCGATTCAACAATTATCCACCTCGCACCGGATGAACCGCATTTCAGGGTCAATTCTCTTGATCAGTTGGCAAGGAATATTGTCAGCTCCCAGGAAAGCATTTTCATTAATGGGATCGACGAAAATAATCACCCTTATCGCATCCACGCCATTGCTACTTATGATGAGAATGAATACGAAATTGCCCGAGCCGCCATTATCGTATTGGCCGATCCCGCACCTGTTTTTGCTGCCCAGCGAAACTTCACCCACAAGCTTATCCTGCTGGCTTTTACCATCGGCGCGGTGGGTCTTGTGGTGGGTGTCGGATTGGCGCGGTGGGCCTTGCGCCCCCTGGCCGCATCCTTTCGTGAACGAGAGCGCTTTCTTGCCCTCACCGCCCACGAACTCCGCGGTCCCGTTGCCGCTTTGCAGGGAGTTACAGAATCCGCCTCGGCGGGCGACGAAAGCCCTGACTCGGCGTTCAACCGCATAGTTCCCCTGGTCAACCGTACGGTCCGGATTGTGGATGAGCTTCTGCTCTTTGCCCGTCTTGATGTCAGCAATGCACGCATCGAGCCTGAACAGTTTCGCCTCGATTTGCTCTCCGAAACATGTCTTCCTGAAGATTCGCCCATCCAGTTTGAAGCCCAGGAAACCGTGGTCAATGCCGACCCTCGCCTGGTCAAGGTTGTGATCCGAAATCTGATCGAAAATGCCGTCAAGCACAGTGGCTGCACTCTCGAATCCATCCGGGTTTCTGTGCGCGACGGAATGGTCCAGGTCGATGATGCAGGACAGGGATTCCCGGATCATATACTTGCCCTCGACCAGGAATTTTCTCCTGCCCCATCCCGCGACGGATCAGGTCTCGGCCTGGCCATTGTCCGTTTGATTGCTCAACTTCATGGTGGACATCTTCAACTGGAAAATCTGCCCAACGGTGGGGGTCGTGCTATTTTTCAAATTTCCCGATCACGCGTCAGTTAAATTTCTTTAAAACCCTTCCAGCATACCCAAGGCCGATCGTCCCCCGCGAAGCTGGCAAGAGAGATGATTTCCATCGGGAGCAATGTGCATTTCATTGGGCCCGTGAACTGTCGATTGCCACAGGATTTCATGGGCGCCCGTCTCCAAATCCAAGCGTCCGATCCAATATTCAAGCACCGTGGGCACGTAACCTCTGATGTAAACCCAGTTGCCCTCAACAGGCCACCTCACCCCCACCACAAAACCGAGATCAACCGGATAAGCAACCGTTTCCTCGCTGGCCAGATCGTAGATTCCCACCTCCTCATAATTGACCACGAAGGCAATCCGGTCAGCATCGGGAGAAATGTCCACCGACACGGCTCTCTGGTGGGTAGATTCTTCGGTGGAGACGTGAAGGGCCAGCATTTCCGGTTGAACTCCCTCTTCCATGGTAATCTCCCGCACCACCAGATCGGTGCCCCTCTGGTTGAACAGATAGCTGCTGCCGCCACCACGAATGGGGCTGGTGACCCACATGGCGAAGTCTTCGTCCCGGTCGATGTAATGCAGGTCGATATACTGGCTGTCAGCCAGACCGTAGGCCCAAAGTTCGTATTCCTTCAGTTGAGTTCCTTCCCGGATAAATTCCCGGAACAGAATCAAATTTTGCCCATCCGTCGTCATGGCCATGGGAGCCACTGATTCCGGGCCCACAAGCA
>JAOZJV010000788.1 GCA_029935695.1 Candidatus Krumholzibacteriia bacterium
TGGCCGTCATGCCCGAAGCGATGGTCAGTCCCTCAGGAGAATCGAATCCTAAAGTGACCTCGAAGGTGCGGGTTACCGCATCAGCCTTATTGCTCATTTCCTTAACGTAGCAGGGAATAAAAGTGCCCGGTGCCGCAGAAATTTCCACCTGTGGCTTCAACAAGTCGGTCATATCCGAGAGGCCGCCCGCCTTGTTCATGCGCAGGAAGTCGGTCTCGGGGAAACTGGCTTTGATTTCCAGGGTAGAGTCGTCCAGAAGAATCACCACCGATTGCTTAGCCTGAACATTCTCGTAGTTTTCAACCAGACGTTTGCCAATGCGACCATCGAAAGGAGCCAGCAACCGGGTATCGGAAAGAGCCTTGTCGGCCTGTTTCAAGTTGGCCTCAGTCACTTCAAATTGCCGGCGCACCACTTCCAGGTCACGCAGGCTGATGGCATCGCGCTCATAAAGAGACTTGTTGCGTTCGTAGTCGGCGCGGGCAGCATTGCGGCGAGCCTTGGAACGATCCCGCTGAGCCACAAAGTCACGGTCATCCAGCTTGGCGACCACAGAGCCGGAAGTCACATCCTGACCTTCGAGCACCGACAGTTCCACAATGCGACCGGGAACTTCGAATCCAAGCAATACTTCCGTGGCGGCTTCCACACGGCCTGGATACTCACGCTGACCGCCCACTCCGGCATCACCGATGGTCAAGAGTTTCACAGGCCGGATAACTTCCTCGACCACTTTCTCTTCCTCGGCACAACCGCTGAACAGCAAGGCTGTCATCAGCACGGTCAACAGCACCAATGATCCCCCACGCAATCCCATTCCGGTAATCAACTGCTTACGCATGACTCTCTCCAGTTCCTGATTATTTTTTGAAACACGATTAACCCCAAAGCGGACAAAATCACTCTGGCCTTCTTGTATATATCAAATGGTACCAAATGCCCCATTTATGGGCACAAACTCTCTTTGATTTTACTTATTTTAGTTTCACAGGTATAAACTCAAAATGGCATTAAAGAAATTCTATTGTTATAAAGAAGAAGATTTCAGCTTTCAATAGGCTAAAGAGACAAATACCAAGGTGAGGACTCCATTGTCAGAAAAGCACTTAACTGAGCTTGTCATTACATAGTTTACAAAAAAGACCCTTAGTTGTTCGATTAATGAAATTCAGCTTTCTCTGTTGCTCGAACTAGCTCCGCAATGGATCCAACCGTCATTTTCCTCATGATTCGTGCCCGGTGTGATTTGACGGTATTTTCGCTCATTCCCAGTTCAAAAGCGATTTCCTTGTTCAATTTGCCAGAAATGACCAGAACCAAAATTTCTTTTTCCCGCGATGTCAGCGATCCAATCCTTTTGTTGATCCCTTCAATTTCCACCCGAATATTTCTGTCACTTCTGTTCCGTTCGATGGCGTGTTGAATGGCATCCAGAAGTTCCTGGTCTTCGAAGGGCTTTTCCAGAAAATCCACCGCTCCGGATTTCATGGCCCTGACACTCATGGGAACTGTGCCGTGTCCCGTGATAAAAATGATGGGCACAGAATTGCCCCGTTGTTTCAACTCATCCTGGAGATCATGCCCACTGAGGCCGGGCATCCGGATGTCCGAGATAAGGCAACTGGGAATATCAGGCAATTCAGCATCCAGAAATTCCTGGGCCGAGGCAAACGTTGCAGCCTCAAGGCCAACCGATTTGACCAATTGCTCCAGGGCACCGCGAACCAGTGTGTCATCATCAACAACAAAAACAACAGTATCCGGTGGGGTCATTATTAATCCTGTTCATGGATTGG
>JAOZJV010000789.1 GCA_029935695.1 Candidatus Krumholzibacteriia bacterium
TGCTGAAACCGGTCATCTGGCCATGGCCACCCTGCACACCAACAGTACATTCGAAAGCATCAACCGTATTGTTGATGTCTTTCCCCCCGAACAACAAAACCAGGTGCGCAGCCAGTTGGCGTTCAGCCTTTCCGGGGTGATCACCCAACAGCTGGTGCCTCGCATTCGCGGTGGTGGTCGGGTGTTGGCTTTGGAAATCATGGTTTGCACTCCTGCTATCAAAGCCATGATCCGAGATAATAAAGTACACCAGATTTACGGACTCATGCAGGCGGGCCAAAAGCACGGCATGCAGACCATGAACCAGAGTTTGTACCAGGCAGTTATTAACAAGTGGATTTCGGTTGAAGAAGGTCTTGGACGCAGCAGCGACCCAACTGAACTGTCCCAGATGCTGGGTGATCCAGCGTTGTCCATCTGAGGAAGGAAAGTCTCGTGAGCACCACAACTTTTGTTTGGAAGGGTAAGACAGCCAAGGGCGAAAACCTTTCGGGTGAGTATGAAGCCACTGACCGAAAGGAAGTGGGTGAACACCTGCGGAAGCAGCGTATTGTCATTACTTCCATCAAGAAAAAGCCCAAGAATATAGAGCTAACGTTCCTGCAGAAAAAGAGTGTGGGAGTGAAGGACTTGTCCGTGTTTACGCGGCAGTTCGCCACCATGGTCAACGCGGGTTTGCCCTTGGTGCAGTGTCTCGATGTGCTGGGGCGGCAATTGGAAAAGCCATATTTCAAGAGTGTGGTTCAGGAAGTCATGGCCGATGTTGAGGGTGGTACCACCCTGGCCGAAGCCATGGAAAAACACCCCGGTGTGTTCAGCGATCTTTATGTGAACATGATTGCTGCTGGAGAAGCCGGTGGTATTCTGGATATTATCCTGAGCCGTCTGGCTGTCTTCCTGGAAAAGGCCGACGCCCTGCAGCGCAAGGTTAAAGGTGCCATGACCTATCCGGTCATCGTGCTGACGGTTGCCGGTGGTGCTTGTATTTTCATGCTGATGTTCGTCATCCCCGTTTTTGCCAAAATGTTCAGCGACTTTGGCGGAACCCTGCCAGCGCCCACGCGCATTGTCATGGCCCTGTCTGATTTTCTACGGGTCTACTGGTGGGCATTGCTGGCTGGATCTGCTGCCATCACTTTTACTTTCAAGCGTATTCGGGCCAACGATAAAGGCCGGTTCATAACAGACAAACTGGCCTTGCGGATTCCCGTACTGGGTACTGTTCTGCAAAAAAGTGGCGTGGCTCGGTTCACCCGTACTCTGGGAACCTTGATTGGCTCGGGTGTGGGGATTCTTCAGGGTCTGGAAATCACCAGCCGCACCGCTGGCAACCGGGTGATTCAGAAGGCTATTGAAGATACATCTCAGGCCATCAGCCAGGGCGAAACCATTGCCGCGCCTCTCAAAGCAAGTGGCGTCTTTCCACCCATGGTCACGCAGATGATCGGCATTGGTGAGCAAACCGGTGCCCTCGATGAAATGTTATCCAAGATTGCCGATTTCTATGATGACGAAGTGGACTCGGCGGTTGAAGCCCTCACTGCAGCCATTGAACCGTTGATGATTGTGGTCATGGGAACCATGGTCGGCGGTATGCTGGTGGCCATGTATTTGCCCATGTTCAAGATGTCCGAAATTGTGGGAGGCTGATATTTTGGATCTGTTCTCAGGTGGTGGATCAAAAAACAACCTGGATACCCGCCGTTTCCTGGGACGATCGATTCTCTTGTTGGTTTTATCCCTGGCCGCTGTGGTGGCCCATCGATACGCTCCTGATCAAACCTCTGGAACAGGT
>JAOZJV010000231.1:0-4395 GCA_029935695.1 Candidatus Krumholzibacteriia bacterium
TGTCACCTCTTGATGGCCCAGGTCCTCGTCGAGGACTCCTGCGGAGTTGGGCCATCAAGAGGTGACGGCAGTTGCCTTTAACCAGGTGCGACATGGTAGATTAACAATGCGGGGGGGAGCTGGGGCTAAAGAGGAAAGGGGCCGCGTTAGCGGCCCCTTTTTCTTACATCGCTGCTTGGACTTGGGTGTTTTAGACTACGCCCTGGTCCAGCATGGTGTCGGCGATTTTTACGAAGCCGGCGATGTTTGCACCGTTGACGTAGTTGCCGGGGGTGCCAAACTCGTTAGCGGCGGCGACACTGGCGTCGTGGATGCTCTTCATGATGCCATGCAGCTTCTGGTCCACTTCTTCGCGGGTCCAGTTGTAGCGCATGCTGTTCTGGGACATTTCCAGACCGGAGACGGCCACGCCACCGGCGTTGGCTGCCTTGCCAGGACCGTAAAGGATCTTGGCGTCCACGAACTGGTTAACACCTTCAGGCACGGTGGGCATGTTGGCACCCTCGCTGACGACGTAAACGCCGTTGCGCAGCAGGTTGCCAGCATCCACGGCGTTGACTTCGTTCTGAGTGGCACAGGGGAAGGCGCAGTCGGCCTTGTGGTCCCACAGAGGGTTGTGGTCCAGGTCACGGTTGACAGGAGTGTACACGGCGCTGCTGAACTTCTCTGCGTATTCGCTGACGCGGCCACGTTTGACGTTCTTCAGTTCCATGATGAAGGCCAGCTTTTCGCGATCGATGCCGGCTTCGTCATAAATGTATCCACCACTGTCACTGCAAGTGACGGGCTTGGCGCCCAGGTCGAGCAGTTTTTCGATGGCGTACTGAGCAACGTTACCGCTACCGGAAACCAGGCAGGTTTTTCCTTCGAGGGTTTCGTTCTTGGTCTCAAGCATATTGGCGGCGAAGTAAACAGCGCCATAACCAGTTGCTTCGGGACGAATAAGGCTGCCGCCCCAGTTCAGGCCCTTACCGGTGAGGATACCGGTGAACTCGTTAGCCAATTTTTTGTACTGACCGAACATGAAACCGATTTCACGTCCGCCAACCCCAATATCGCCAGCAGGAACGTCAGTGTTCGGGCCAATGTGGCGGAACAGTTCGCTCATGAAGGCCTGGGTGAAGCGCATGACTTCAAGGTCACTTTTGCCCTTGGGATCAAAGTCGCTGCCGCCCTTGCCACCGCCCATGGGCAGGGTGGTCAGGCTGTTCTTGAATACTTGCTCGAAAGCCAGGAACTTGAGGATACCCAGGTTCACGCTGGGGTGGAAACGCAGGCCGCCTTTATAGGGACCAATGGCGCTGTTCATTTCAATCCGGAAACCCCGGTTGACCTGAACTTCACCGCTGTCATCAACCCAGGGCACGCGGAACATGATTACGCGTTCGGGTTCAGTGACACGTTCCAGAATCTTGGCCTTGCGGTACTCGGGACGTTTGTCCAGTACTGGCCAAATGGACTCGACTACTTCTTCGACTGCCTGGTGGAACTCTGTTTCGGAAGGGTTCTTGGCGGTCACATTTTCCATGAAGGAAGCAACGTTTTGAGCCATTATGGTACTCCTTGTAACATACGCAACATGCTTGTATCCGGTGGAAAACCGGATCCTGATTTGACTAAAAACATGCAGGGGCAGCCCAAGTGGCGCAAGGAATTTTCCGGGTTGGTCCCGGTGTTGTTCTTTCATTAACAGCTGCACTTAAATCCCGAAGGGGCAACCTGTTGCGAAAACGACAGTTACCTTATAGAATAGTCCACGAGACAATTCGAATAACAGCCTTAAACCTCTCATCAAGAACAGGGCAACCTTTCGGGAAAGCACCAAATCAGGATAAATACTATCTTGCAGACTGAAAAACCGCCTCCTCCCAACAGGGAAGAGGCGGTATGGGGATGATTCCAACCAGGCAGACCAAGCCTGGTTATTCGGGCCAGCCTGAGCTGCTCAGTTCAATGATTTCATCGGAATTGACTCCGCCCCAATCATCACCTCCACCACCAGCATCCAGAATGATCTCTGGTTCTGAAGCCACCACCGGCGCGGGAGCCTGCTGCACGGGTTCAGGAGAATACTTCTTTGCAGACACTGGTTTCGGTGCTGCCACAGCTCCACCGCGCAATTGGAAACGAGTCAGCAATTGCTGCAGGGTCGATGCCTGACCAGACAAATCCTGAGAAGCGGAAGCCGTTTCTTCACTGCTGGCAGTGTTCTTCTGGGTCACTGCATCAATTTGTTTCAGGCCTTCACTCACTTCGGAAATACCCTGGGCCTGTTCATTGCTGGCGGCCGCAATTTCGCCCACCAGATCTGAAGCCTGGGTCACCCCCGAAACGATAGCTTCCAGGGATTTGGAAGTGTGTTCGGCAATGTCGGTGCCGTTTTCAACCTTCTCCAGAGAACCTTCGATAAGCTGGGCCGTTTCCCGGGCCGCCTTGGCGCTGCGTCCGGCAAGGTTGCGGACCTCTTCGGCCACCACGGCAAATCCCTTGCCATGCTTGCCGGCCCGGGCCGCCTCCACAGCTGCGTTCAAGGCCAGCAGATTAGTCTGGAATGCAATGTCGTCGATCACCTTGATGATTTTGGCGATTTCTTCACTGGATTGGCTGATTTCTTTCATGGCCGAAGTCATGGTGCTCATTTGCTCCACTCCCGTGGTGGCGGACTCGCGGGCCACGTTGGAGAGCTGGTCGGCCTGACCTGCATTTTCAGCATTGATCTTCACCTGATCACTCAGCTCGGTCATGCTGCTGGTGATTTCTTCCAGGGCGGCCGCCTGTTGGGTGGCTCCTTCGGAAAGAGAGGTGCTCGATTCGGAAATTTCCCTGGCCCCCGCCCCCACATTGGAAGCAGCTCCATTGACGCCACTGAGAATTTCATTCAGGTTGCCGGTCATCTGATGGAGGGCTTGGCCAAATGTATCTTTCTCTCCAGCAAGTTTCACTTCCATGGTCAGATCACCATCGGCAATGCGGGTGGCTATTTCGGCTTTCTCACGGAGGCCATCGCTCATGCGATCAATGGCCCTGGAAAGATTACCAACTTCATCCTGAACTTTGCTGTCCAGGCGCTGGGTAAGATCACCTTCAGCCACGGAATCGGCAACAGCGCCGGCTTTGACCAGCGGGACTGTGATCAATCGACTGATATACACCGCCACGCCGGCGGCAAGAGCTGCAAAAATCAGAATGAGAATTCCACTCATGGTTTTCACACTGCCAAGAGCAGCATGTTCCGTGTGGTTAATACTTTCGGTGATGGTTGCCGCCTGTCTGCGCATGCCGACCACAGCCTCAACAGCCTCATCGAGGTCCTGAGTCGTGACCATACCCCAGTTCAAATCCTTAAAACCCAGGGGGGCATAGGTGACCAGAATTTCTGTTCCATCAGGACGTTTCTTCTGGCCTTGTCCTTCTTCTCCGGCCAGCACAGCAGCAGCGAATTTACCTTTTTTATGACTCCCACTGGCCATGTTCTGATATTCCCAATTGGATCTCAGAGTTGGCTGCCCATCGGGCTCTTTGCCCACCAGAAACGAGGAGCCGGTTTTGCCCAGTCCAACATTATTGTTGGCAATGCCATCAATAAGTGAAGAGTCAATTTGGATGACAACTACTGCAACAAATTCTTTGTTTTCATTGTAGTATGGAGCTCCCCAAAATGCAGCCTGACCACCTTCGACAGGAGTGTAGGAGCTGAAATCAACCGCGTGGATCTCTTGATCGGCCACAACTTTCTGCCAAACTCGTCCAAGGCCTTCATCGTGCAAAGGTCCCTGGCCCAGGTTCTGGCCCAGATCGTTGTTGGCTTCGGTGCTGAACATGACATGACCGTGGGATGCGCACACCAGGTACATGTCCTTGTAACCCTTGAACGACATGAATTGGGCAAAAAATGGAAGATTATCATAGTAAAGGGACTGGAAAGAATCATCCTCGGTGATGAATGTTCCATCTTCTTCATTCACTCCGCCAAAATCATGATAAAACTTCATTCCAGAATAAAGTTCATTAAACTGGGGAATGGTTGACAGATATTCGACATCCTTCACCAAAGTGGTGACCGTGGTTTCCAGGGTTTTTTCCTTGTTGTCCTGAATGGCGGTGAGTTTGGTCATGGCCGATTCGGTCAAAGCCTCTTCCGCCTGCTCCAGCATCACTGCCACGCCTTCATCATTGGCTGCATATTTCAACTCTGTAAATTTCCCCTGGAAAAGGAAAAGCATCCCGCCAGCCATGATGGCCAATGGCACCATGGCGATACCAATGTGGGACATGGTCAGCTTTGTTCCGATCTTCATCTTATCACTCCCCATTTGCGGCAAAATCCGGAGTTCTGTGTTCCGGAGTCATAAAAATCTGGTGGTCCTGTAGGTATGTTCGGTAAAAATATCGTTT
>JAOZJV010000231.1:4405-6286 GCA_029935695.1 Candidatus Krumholzibacteriia bacterium
TTTATTTAGAAAAAAGAACGGATGTCCACACACCCGTTCTCCCAGCAATATGCTTTGCTTTACCCTTTAGGAGGCTCCAAACGCCGAAACTGATTCAAAGCGATGGACCAGGCCAGGGTCACAGTGACCACAAAAGCACAATAAGCCATTGCCACCACTGCAGAGCCCCCTTGAGACCATTTTTGAATGGAGCCTATGAAAGCTCCCCGTAGAATCCAGTCATCGGTGAGCCCGGTGATGTAAGTACCCAAACCGCCAATGTGGACCAGCAGCAACGTGATCATCATGCTCAAGAAAATCAGCCGTTGTTTCTTCAATGATGCCTGCCAACGAAGACCACGAAATAGTATGGCCAGTATCAACAGGTAAAGCACCACTGCGCTGCCAAAGAGAAAAGGGAAAATCGGACCGGCGGGCAATCTCTTCCACTGGGGATAATCGGCCTTGAAGGTCAATCCGCCCGGGCCCACCACCACCCGGCCCGAGTCATCGGTTTCCAGATATCGCCGGGAAATTTCAGCCGGGCTGAGATCTTCGCCGTACACCGCTTTGACCACACGACTGATTTGCCAGGCCACGAACTGCTTGCTGGATCCTTCGGGGGTGCTGTACGGCTTGTACAGGAGCCATGGTAACCCTTTCATGACCGGGGCGAACTCGGCTTGATAGGATTCACCCCAGGCCGCCGTGATCAGGGGAGCATCATCAGCCTTGACCATGGTGAAACTGATGGGAGGAACTTTCAGACCATACCCAGCCTCGTCGTTGATGAAAGAAATAACCTCTGCTTCTGCGTATTGACCCGATGCCTGCCACTGTCCCAGGCCGTATCCCATGCCCAGCATCAGGATGGCAGGCCACACCAACCAGGCCAGGATGGTGCGCCGGTTGACCGGCAGGAAATCAAGCAGGTGCAATTTTTCAGTGAAATGTCCTGCCCCGGCAAGCATCACATAAACGCACATGAAGAAATTTGAAAACCGCATGGATTCAGGGTCATCCGTGATGGGATTGAACCCGCCCAGCAGCATGCCGAAAAAGCCAATGAAAGGCAGCAGAAGCAACCAATTGACGGGCCACTTGAACAACATTTTCATGATGGTGAAATGCAGAATTAAAGGGGTCCCATGTTTGGTTTCATGGGATGACCATTTTTCAGAACCAGCTGATGGGGAATATTTTTGGGCCATGGAGAGAGCGTCCGGTATACGGACACGAGCGTGAAAAAACCCCATGATTCCCAGAGCGAAAAAGAGTAACAAAATCAACTCGAACCGGCTGATCAGAATCAGCAAACCCGTTAAAAGAACCACCAGAATTCCCAGGCGCCGGGACCATCCCTTTTCATGTCCTGGTTGGGCTGATGACGGGAACCAGAGAATCAGGATGTCCAGGGCCAGGACATAAACCAAAAGAGGCAGTCCAAAAATCTGCCACAGATATTTAACCCCGTCAGTGGCCAGGGCAGGATACAGCGGTTCCGGGAGTTTATTGCCCAATAAGTACGGCAATAAGGGGAAGATGCTGTACACCAGAATCAGACATACACCACCGAGCAACAGACTGAAATAATGCCCTTGCCACCACACGCGCCCTTTCACCGGCAAAGCCAATTCCCCCTTGCGGCAACGCTGTCCAGCTTCGGAAGTCATGAGCAGAAACGTTCCGTTGATGAAAATGATGACCTGAAGAATGGTTATGGTCCAATCCTGCAACATCTCATCCACAAGATCCAGTGCCCCCAAATACGCCACAACCCCAAAAATAAAGGAAGCCAGTGCAATGGTCACACCCAGCAATTTTGGCAGTCTCCGAAGAACCTCATGCCGCAAAACAACTGAAGTTATCATGATGACCTCCGCACCAATTCGATGAACATCA
>JAOZJV010000007.1:0-2820 GCA_029935695.1 Candidatus Krumholzibacteriia bacterium
ATGCACGGGATACGTACCGGTGGCAACAACTTCGTTGACCAGGGTTTTAACCCGCTGGCCCATGACGTTGTACACCGCAAGGTTCACGTGCTGCGGACGGGACACCGAATACTTGATGGTCGTCATGGGGTTGAAGGGGTTGGGGTGAGCACCCTCAACACCTGTCACCACGGTGGGCACATCGTTGAAATCCACATCGTCGCCGCCGCCTTCGATACCCACGATATCGTCAACGGTCAGGATCACGGGGATTTCGATCATCGGCGTTTCAGGATCATTACTGGAAACACCCAGGATGGCCTGGTAAATGCCGATGTCCAGATCGGTGCTGTCGAAATACAGTGCGATTTCCTGGCTGCTCATTTCCGGAATAAAGCCGGCCAGGGGGTCGGCAGTGAACCAGGTCATGGGCGGAGCCGAGGCCAGGCGAATGGCCAGACCGTCGTGCAGGTAGCTGCCATCGTTGAAGGCGACCATCAGGCCGTCATCACCATCAGCATTTTCGATTCCCACTGTGCAGCCACTGCCATCGGCCACGGTTTCGTATTGGTAAATGATGCTTCCGTCAGCATTGAGAATGATCTGGAAGGTTTCGTACGCGGGGTTGGAGTAATGCGGGACATCCTGCCATTGAATGATGAAACGGCTGGCCTCACTGAGGTAGTAGATGGTGCCGCCATCGTTGGGGTTAAGGTCATCCCAGAGAGGAGCCAACAGGTTGTTGGGGTCTGATGCATTGGGAATACCCTGGTTGCTGTAGGAGGTGCCTGTTGAAGTGAACGAGGCCCAACCGTTGGTGCAAACGTTGATGGAGTCGAACGTATTGCCATAGAAGCTGAACGGGAAGCCCAGGTCAAAAGGACCGTGGTTGGCATCGTCGCCGGAGCCAGCAATATTGCCGGAACCGGAGATGTCGATCCAGTTGTAGACAGGACCGCCAGCTTCATCACTGTCAATCCAGGTGTAACCGAATTCATCGGGACCGCCAGCGCCGGTGATGGGGCTGACTGGGTCGCGATCATCAGCTTCGCCTTTGGCGAATTCACGATGGGGAACAGGGTTGGTCACCGAGGCCATGGAACCGTTCACTTCAACCAGGCTCAGAGCGAAGTTGAGGCCACCGTCGCCATCATTCCCGATGAGGAAAGGCAGTGAAGTGTAATCGTCCTCTGCCAACGTCACTTCGATGGGTGTTGTGGTGACACTGATGTTCGGGACACCAGGCAGGTCAACAGCAGGCAATTCCATGAAGTCGATCCAGGCACAATCGCTGCCATCGCTGACGGAACCGTCTTTGTCGTAAACGAAACCGAAGGTGCGCATGCCAGGTTGCACGGTGTAGACGAACTCTTCCCAGTCCAATTCGCCAGCCCACTCACTGACCAGAGCGCCGTCTACATAGAACTGGAAGTAGTCATAGTTGCTCTCGCTGGAGACCTTGTAGAAGAACTTGATTTCGCCTTCAGCCAGGACTTCCAGAGTCAGTTCCAGACCTGTTGACTGGCTGTGAGTGATGCTGCTGCTCTGGGCCGCATATTCACCTTCATACATGGTGCTTGAATCGATTGTCCAGCCGGCTCCGACCATTTCCCAGGGGAAACGGTTGAAATTACCGGTTTCGAAGTCATCACCAATCCACTCGGGAAGGTTGAAATCAAGGGTCATGTCAGCCAGCAGTTCAACAACCTGAACCTGGGCTCCCATGCCACTGGCCCGGGCAACCATGTCATAATACTCACCGGCGCCTGCGGGCAGAGTGATGGAGTAGAATCCATCGACGTTACTGGATACAGGACCCAGCGGAGTATTGGATGCTCTGATGATTGCGCCTTCCACAACAGCACCGTCGGGACCGAAAACGGTTCCGCTGATGGTTGCGCTGGGCAGCATGCCGATGGCCAGATCTTCCACAACAGTCTGGTCTTCCACAATGGTGGTGATGATGGAGCTGTCGTAGTAACCGAATTTTGCCACGGAAAGTTCGACACCTTCGGCAGGCATGGTCATGCTGTAATAACCATTTTCATCGGTGTAGTCCTGGTTGTAACCGCCAACTTTCCGCACCAGGGCGCCTTCAACAGGCAGGCCGGTGTCAGAGTCGGTGATGATGCCTTCGACAGAACCGATGCCGCCCATGACGGCCATCACTGCCTGGTAGGCATCCACAAAACCGTGACCATAAGTATTGTCTTCGCCAGCAACACCAAGATCCACGCAGGTAGCCATCAGGACTTCCTTAATGGTGATGACGTCGATGTTGGGGTTGGATGCTTTCATGAGTGCAACCACACCAGCCACGTGAGGGCCGGCCATGGAGGTACCGCTGAGCATCTGGTAGCCGCCACCCGGTTGAGCACTGTAGATGTCACTGCCAGGGGCACTGACTTCAGGCTTCATGGCGAATTCGCCACCGCAACCACTGGGTCCACGGCTGGAGAAACTGCTGATTTCATAAGGAGCGTAGGCCATGGTTGAGCCGACACTGAAGCAGTTGTTGGGCGATGCGGCGCGGTCTGCGGGTGAACGCAGGCTGGTGCCACCGGGGCCTTCGTTACCGGCTGACCAGGTCAGGCAGACGCCAGCAGCTTCGCAGTTATCGATGGCATCCCACCAGCGGCTGTCACAGTCGTAGTAGCCGCTGAAGTTTTCATTCACGCCCCAGGAGTTTTGAACAACGCAGGGAACGTCGAGGTGGGTGTCAGGATTTCCATCAGGGTCGGCCATGAATTCGAGAGAGGTGATGACACCGTTATCGAATGGGGTACCGACACTGGAGTTGATGATGTTCGTAGCAATCCACAGGGCGCCCGGAGCAACACC
>JAOZJV010000007.1:2830-13039 GCA_029935695.1 Candidatus Krumholzibacteriia bacterium
GTATCGTCAGGAGCAAGGCCGGTGATGGTGCCCATGACGTGGGTACCATGATAGTGCTGGTCTACGGGGAAATCGGGGTCGCCCAGTCCGGCGGCATCAAGCCAGCATTCTTCGGCTGGAGCATAGTTACCGCGCCAACGATCGGCCAGCGCAGGGTGGGTGCCGTCGACACCGGTATCCAGGACACCAACGACAACACCGGTGCCATCAATACCCAGTTCTTCCCAAACCCGGGGAGCGTTAATGGCCTGCACACCGGGGGTCATGCCGATGCCGCGGCCGCCTGCGGTGAGGCGTGGTTCTTTTTCACTTTGAATGGGCTGGATGAGCTCGACGATGAGGTCGGCTTCCACGCGTTCAACATCATCACGCAGGGCCAATTCGCGAATGGCTTCGATGGTACCGACGACCACGATGGAGTTGACAATCCAGTGAGGTGTGTAACCCAGGATGCGACCACTGGATTTGCCTGCTTCCAGGCTGGCCAGTAAATCGCCCTGTGATTGTTGGGCACGGCTCTGCAAAGTATTCAGGACGAGGCGGTGACGCACATCCACGTCTGCCTTGCTGTCGTGCAGTTCCCAGTTCAGGCTGTTGATGTCGGCCTGGTCTTTCATAACGACCAGAACCTTGGTTATTTCATTGTTGTTTTGGCCTTCCAGTTGGCTTTCAAGACCAGGGGTCATGAAGCCAGCCTGGGCGTTGGCAGCCATAAGCAGGACCAACAAGCTGAGTGCTACGAGTTTTAACGATTTCATCAAGAAATCCCCTTTTGTAAAAAACGGCGAGACATAATGGGGATTTTTGATCAAAAACCAGTCACTCTTCCCATTTTTTGGAACTTGATTGATTTTATGTAACCCCATAAGGTGATTGGATTTATTCTATCACATTGGATGGCTTATTTGGAGAAAAAAAGTGATCTGGATTTATTGGACAATAAAATGGCCCGTCCATTGCAAAACCTGGATCAGACCCCAGAAGCTATCCGGTTGCCCACGGCAGGCGGCAGTTTCATCAACTTGGCCAATTCCATCGGGTTGCTGATACAACCCGCCAGTTCCTGGAGGGAATCGGAAATGAAAGACACCCCACGTGTGGCCACAATTTTTGCGCTCCTAGTTTGTTTTCCTGTCATTTTGGCCTTCAATCCAGTGCAGGTGATGGCTCGAGACTGGGTCGTTCCCGTCCAGGCTCCAACCATCCAATCGGCCATGGATTCGTGTGTCACTGGCGATGTGGTGGTGATCCAGGCCGGCACTTATGATGACTGCACCCACCTGAGCAATGGCGCCCTTCACATTGCCGTTTTGCCATCAGGAGTCAGTGTGCGCGGAGCCACCGGGGATCCTGCTGATGTGATTCTGGATGCTGGTTACCTGGGGCGGTGTTTCGAAATTCGAAACAGTGTTTCAGATTTTTCCATCGAAGACATCACCATGCGGCGCGGCCGGGCCTTTACTCCCCTGGGCAAAGGCGCAGCCGTTTTTGCCATGTTTGCCAGCCCCGTCTTTCGCAATTGTGTTTTTGACAGCAACTATGCCGATTTTGGAGGGGGCGCCATTTCCGTCGGTTATGGCGACAGCCTGAAAGTTGAAGATTGCCTTTTCAACGGCAACGAGACGGATGGTATTGGTGCCGCGGTTCAGGTCAGCAATACGGCCACCACCATCACCGGCAGTACTTTTTACGCTTCCCGTGGCGCGGCCATTCACTACTCCAACGAGGATATTTCACTGGAGCGCTGCCTCATTGTCGGCGGCGATGCCGAGGCTTTGGTTCAAAATGTTTCCACGGACCCGGACCCGGAAATTTCCTGTTGCGACATCTTTGGTAACGAAGAGGATTATTCAGACTTTTTTGCAGGAGCGCTGGATCAGAACGGCAACATTTCCATCGATCCGCTTTTTTGCAATCCTTTATTCGGTGATCTGCATCTGTCGGTGGTTTCAGCCTGCGCCGAGGAAAATTCTGGTGATTGCGGGCAGATTGGGGCTCTGCCGGTGGGGTGCGGAACCGGTGCCATTACTTACGTCATCCAACCTGACGGCAGCGGCGACTGGCCCACCATCCAGGCCGCCATCAACATTGTCACCGTAGGCGATACCATTCTTCTTGCCGATGGCGTTTTCACCGGCGAAGGCAACCGCGACCTGGATTATCTGGGCAAGGCCATCACCATTCAAAGCCTGAGTGGCGATCCCGAACTTTCGGTCATCGACTGCCAGGGCACTTTGGCAGAGAACCACCGGGGATTCATTTTCCAGACTGATGAAGTGGTCACTTCCATTCTGCGCAATGTGACCATCATCAACGGGAATGTTTCCGATTTGGGCGGAGCCATCCTCTGCATGTCTTCCCCTCTCATTGAAAATTGTCGATTCTCCCAGAACCATGCGGACCACGGGGGCGCCATCTATGTTGAGCATGGCTCACCCACCATCAACAACTGCCATTTCACTCAGAATGAAGGTCGGGCCAAGGGTGGCGGGGTGGGACTGTTTGCTTCCGAGGCGGAAATCACCAACTCTCTCTTCACCGGTAACTGGGGTTATATGGGTGCGGCCATTTTCCTTCCCGATTCTTCGTCGGTGCTGGTGACTGGATGCACCATCACCAACAACGCGAACTCTCTGGACAAGGCCACTATCGGGCTGGAGGGGAATTCTTCTCTGACTATCCGCAACAGCATTGTAGCCTTCGGGCCCCACTATGCGTTTGGCGAGTATGATCAGGGCAGCGTGAACATCAGCGGGTGCAATGTTTACGGGCATGGCTCAGGTGATTACCATGGGCCGGTGTCGGGACAAAACGGCGCGTCGGGCAATATTTCTGCAGACCCGCTGTATTGCTCCGGAGGCGATGCCGACTTCAGCTTGCGGGGCGATTCACCCTGCAGCGAACACAGCTCTCCCAATGGAGTGCTGATAGGAAAATATGCGGTGGGCTGTCCGGCCCCATCCATCTTTTCGGATCTGTCGGCCAATCTTCCAGAGACTTCCAACCTCAGTTCGGGAGTGAATCTGGTGGATTGGAACGACGATGGTTTTCTGGACCTGATGATCACTAACGAAGACAGTCCCAACGAAGCCTACGATGGCGGCGGCAACTGGACTTTCACTTCCCACACGGGCGACTTCTTTGAAAGTTTTGTCACCGGAGGTGTGTCCGCAGCTTTTGCCGATTACGATGCCGACGGTGATATGGATATGTATCTCAGCACAGTGGACATCCCTAATTTCATGGTGGAAAATGAGGGTGGCGTTTTCAACATCACCACAGTGGACAGCCTGCAACGCACCTTTGAGGCCGGCTGCTCCAGTTGGGGCGATTACAATGGCGATGGCCATCTGGATATTTTCATTGCTGCCACTGACAGCACCAGCGTTCTGATGACTTCCGATGGCGAAGGTGATTACGATAATACCACCACAGGCGCCCTGGCCGAAACCGGCCATTGTCTGGCATCGGTTTGGGCTGATTATGACAATGACGGAGATCTGGACCTTTACCTGGTGCAGGATGGCGAGGCCGACAAGCTGATCAAAAATCAAGATGGTTTTACTCTGGTGGATGATGAAGCGGTTCAGCATGGTGGTCCGGGTCGGGGAGCCGCCTGGGGCGACTATGACAATGACGGAGATCTGGATCTTTACCTGGCTGTTGATGGTGCTGAAAACCAACTCATCAAAAACAACGGCGGGACAGATTTTGCTGCTGCTCAGAGTGGACCTCTGGCCCATGACGGGCCCGGCCGCAGTGGCATTTGGGGCGACTGGGACAACGACGGCGATCTGGATCTCTTCCTGGCTAATTTTGGAGCTCCCGATCACCTTCTGCGCAACAACGGGGGCTTTTTCTCTGATACCCAGGATACGGTTTTTGCGGCCCCCGATAGCAGTGAGGGTGCGGCATGGGGTGACATCGACAATGACGGCGATCTGGATCTGGTAGTGGGAATTCGCGGCGGATCCACACGCCTTTACCGCAACAATACCTTGAATGACAACCACTGGTTGAAACTTGATTTGCGCAGTCTGCACGGGATGATCGGCAGTGTGGGGGCACGGGTCGAAATCACCACTGGTGAAGATACGGTGCAGATCCGCGAAGTCTCTGCTGGTGGCGGCTGGCGCAGCAGTGCCAATTTTATCGTTCACTTTGGATTGGGTTCAGAAGAAGTGATCGACTCGGTTAAGGTGACCTGGCCGGGTGGGATCCCTTTGATCCAAACCAACGTGGAGGCTGATCAACTGCTGGTTCTTGTGGAAGAGGAAGAGGACCTCACCGATGTTCCGGAGAATCTGGCCCTGCGATCTTTCCGGTTGGATCAGGCTTATCCCAATCCCTTCAATCCCAGCACGAGCATCCGGTTTTCGGTGCCCAAAAATGATCAGGTTTCAGTCAAAATTTATGATGTGGCGGGTCGTTTGGTGAAGGTCCTGGTGGATGAGCACCGCACTGCAGGAGAACATGCTGTGGTTTGGCGCGGGCGCGACAATGCCGACCGCATGGTTGCGGCCGGTGTGTACTTTGTCCGCCTGAAGTCAGGTCGCTTCACTACGGCCAGACCATTGACTCTGGTCAAGTGACCAACTTCCATTAAAAAAGTAGGGTTGCGCTCAATGGCGCAATCCTGTAGTTTATCTGCCATGACAGATAATTTGCCCCAATATCTTCCTTCCCTTGGTCGCTTACTCGGATTTGCTGCCGATAATTGTTCATCCCTCAGCCAGCAGAAGCTGGAACCTTATGGTATAAATTTGACCCATTGGGTGCTGTTGAGTGCGCTTTGGCGAAATGATGGTATGACTATTGGTGATTTGGCAGGGTATTATCGGTCAAGCAGTACGGTTTTGACCCGCACTTTGGGTCGGATGGAAGAAAATGGACTCATCAGCCGCTCAATCGATTCTGAGGATAAACGGATCGTCAGAGTTTTTCTTACGACGAAAGCCAAAGAGCTTTCACATCTGATTAATTTCTATCAGGACATCAACCAAATCCTTCTGCAGGGGTTCAGCCCTGGAGATCAGGAAACTCTTTTTGCCTTGTTGGAACGAGTAATCATCAACGCCCGACATTCATCCGGGCAGGAAAGTGAAAAAAATGAAACATTTGACATGTATTTCTCTGGTGGCGCTCTGCCTGGTTCTGGTGAGCTCGTTTGGTGCTTCCGATGCTTTAGCCCAACAAGGTGGAGGGGGGCTGGCTGGTCCTATTGAATTCAGTGCCACCTATGGGTCCATGTGGGGTGGAAATATTGATACCTGGAGTGGGAAATTGCGCACGGCCACAGGCCCCAGCCTGGGACTTGCCCTGGATATTCCCGTGCATCCGGCCATGGCGGTGGAATTGAGTTACACAAGGCAGGAAGGGGCTTTGGATTATGATAGTCGTGGCAGCGTCACCAAACTGACCGATATGTCGGTTAATTTCTGGCAAATTGGTGTTGTTCGCGGCCTGACCAGTGGCAAAGTTCGTCCTTTTGTCACCACCGCTCTCGGTGCGACCTACTTCAGTCCCAGTGAAAGCACCGTAGATCTTGAAGAAGAAACTTATAATATTTCTTCCATGACTAAATTCTCATTGATGATTGGTGCTGGATTCAAAGCATATTTTGGGAAAACAGAAAAAATTGGTCTGCGTGCTTCAATCAAAACCTTTCCCACTCTTTATAACACCGAGGGTGGTCTGTGGTTTGGTGGCGGTGGTGCCAGTGTTGGTGTCAGTGGCAATGCCATCTGGCAATGGGAAGCTGCAGCTGGCCTCACCGTTAAGTTTGGTGGCTGAAAAAAATGAAACACGTGCGCATAACAGGACTCTTCCTGGTTTTATCTCTGATCCTTGTTGGCTTTGCCTGGGCCGAGGATGATCCGGAAAATCTCTGGCCGAAAACCCTTAGTGACGACAAGGGTGAAATCATCATGTACCAGCCGCAGGTTGAATCCTTCGTTGGCGACAAGCTGGAATCTCGATCTGCAGTGGCCGTGAAACTTAAAGGCCAGGAAATGATTTTCGGTGCCATGTGGTTTGAATCCCATTTGGCCACCGACATGGAAAACCGGACGGCGACTCTGGTGCGCACTAAAGTGACGGCTTCCAATTTTCCAGACACAAAACAGGAAGATATTGACAAGTTGAGCGCGTATTTGGAAAAGGAAATCCCGACCTGGGATTTCAATCTTTCCATTGACCGGCTTTTGGCCTCCTTGCCTGATGCCGATGGAAGCGACGCCAACTTCAAAGCCGATTCTCCGGTTGTATATTTCCGACAGGTTCCTTCGGTTCTGGTACTCATCGATGGGGACCCCATCTACGCAGCCCTGGAGGGGTTCGATCTGGAATATGTGGCCAACTCGGCTTTCTTCATCACCAAGGACAAAAACAAGAGTCTTTACCTGCGTGGCAGTGGCATGTGGTTTGTCAGTGATGACCTTGGTGGTCCCTGGAAACTGACAACCGATCTTCCTGATGAAGTGGCCAAAGTTTCCCAGAAAATTACTGAGGATGAGGCTGCCCAGGCAGCCGAGCAGAAGGAAGATGCGGCCAACCTTGGGCTTGTGGCGGCTGAAAGTGAGCCCACTCCTGAGATCATCATCAGCACGGTTCCTGCAGAGTTGATCACCACCGACGGTGAACCTGATTTTGCTTCGGTGGAGGGCACCCAGTTGCTCTATCTTAAAAACACCGAAAACGATGTGCTGATGGATATAGCCAGCCAGCAGTATTTTCTGCTGGTGTCCGGACGCTGGTATCAATCCAAGGATCTGGCTGCCGAAAAGTGGACCTTCGTTTCTTTCGAAAATCTGCCGGCTGATTTTTCCAAAATTCCTGCCGGTTCAGATATGGCCACGGTTCTGACCAGTGTGCCAGGAACCACCGAATCCAAGGAAGCCCTGCTGGAAACCCAGATTCCTCAAACTGCAAAAGTAGACCGGAAAACCGCTACCTGCAAAGTTCAGTTTGATGGGGATCCGCAGTTCAAGGTTTGTGGTGATGAAGTTTCCTATGCCGAAAACTCAGACAAAACAGTGTTGTTGATCAATAACAGATATTACTGTGTTGATGAGGCTGTTTGGTTTGAATCGGCCGGCCCCGAAGGCCCCTGGGTTGTGACCACTGAAGTGCCGGCTGTGGTGCAGGACCTGCCCCCGGACTGTCCCGTTTACAACGTCAAATACGTTTACATTTACGATTCTACACCAGAGGTGGTGTACACTGGTTACACCTCCGGTTATTACGGGTCTTACGTGTGGGGCCCCTGCGTGGTTTATGGTACCGGTTATTATTACAATCCCTGGTACCGTCATTACTATTATCCGCGCCCTGTCACCTATGGTTATGGCGTGCATTACAGCCCGTATTCTGGTTGGGGCTTCTCCTTTGGGGTCAGCTATGGATGGTTGTCCATTGGGGTGGGCTGGGGTCGTCCTCCTTACGGTTGTTGGGGAGCCGGCGGCTACCGGTATGGCTACCGTCGTGGTTACTGGCATGGTTACAACCGGGGCTATCGTCATGGATATAACCGTGGGGCTGCTGCTGGCTATCGTGCCGGGTACCGTTCCGGACAGCGCAATAATAACAGTTACAAAAACCGCAAAAACGGTGTGAAGCATACAGGTGATGTGCGTAATCGAGACGGCAAACGTCCGCATACTTCAGATCGAAAAAATAACGTTTATGCCGATCGCAAGGGTGATGTTTATCGGGACAAGGACGGCAGCTGGGAAAAGCGGGAAAGCAACAACTGGGCTGAAAGCCGGGATAAATCCGGCAGTGACCGTGAAGGTTCCCGGGACAAGCAGGGCGACAGGGACAGTCAAAAGAAGGATCCCAACCGCCAGGGCAATCAGCAGCTTGATCGTGACCGTGGAGGAAGCGGCAGTCAATTGGACAGAGACCGCAGCAGTCGAGATCGGGGCAGCCAAAGACATCAGCAGGCTCCACGTCGTAGCGGCGGAAGCCGGGGCGGCGGCGGCGGCGGTCGACGCAGGTAGATTTGAAAATAGGAACCCAAAAATCACAGGAGCCAAAAATGAACCGCAAAATCATATTTCTGACTGTTCTGATTCTCAGTGTTGCCACATTGGTCCAGGCCCAGCCTGATCCAAACTTCAGATATCAACGCGGAGGCAAATGGGACTACAGTCTTCAGACTCGTTACGTGGGAGCTAAGGATTACAGTGGTGAGGGTGGGTCATCTTTGTCATTCCAGGATGACCTCGGCTGGGGCTTTGGGTTCCACTACAACTTCAACCAGAAGTTCAGTCTGGGCATTGAGTTCGGTTGGCATTCCATCAATTACAATTCGCTGATTGTTGATGGCGAAGATCCTACACATACAGAAACCTACAGCAGCTCCCTGGATACTTCCAAATTCGGTCTGGCCGGCAGCTGGAATATTCTGGAAGGGCACTTTACGCCCTATGTCAACGGGGGCCTTGCCTGGGCCATGATCGATACGAATATTTTTGCGGGCTGGGGCTCAGGCTGCTATTGGGATCCCTACTGGGGCTATATCTGTGGAACCTATCCGGCAACTTACGGCACCAACGCCACGGCCTACAATATCGGTGTGGGCGGGCGACTGGAAGTTGGCAAATCCATGTTTATGCGGTTGGGTTACGAATACAGCGGGATGAGTGTTGATGTGATTGAGGCTCAACATATGGTGCGGTTTGATTTGGGGTTCTTTAACTGATCGGCAATAATGGAAGAGCTGCAATTTGTGGAAGCGTGAAGTTGGCTGGTTTCTGCTGGCATTAGTCGTTGTGTCGGGCGCCCTGCTTATTGGCAATTCTCATTGGCACCGTCATGTGGAGCCCGAATTAGCTTCACCTCAATCACAGGGCCCTGATTATTCCAATGTCCCGTCCAGCTGGGTCGGCCGCAGCGCGTGCTTCGAGTGTCATGCTGATGTGGATAGCACCTGGGTTGCATCGGACCACGACCTGGCCATGCAGCTTCCCGGGCCTGAAACCATCACCGCCAATTTCAACAATTCCACCTTTACGCATTTCGACATCACTTCAACCTTTTACCGCACCAACGACAAATATATGGTCTGCACCGATGGTCCTGACGGCACTTTGACCGACTTCGAAGTGGCGTACGTATTTGGATATTACCCCATCGAACAATACCTGATCCGATTCCCTGATGGTCGCCTGCAGGCCTTGAATGTTTGCTGGGATACCCACACAGAGGAAGAGGGTGGCCAGCGTTGGTTTCATCTCTATCCCGACGATGAAACTCCGGCGGATGATCTCTTTCACTGGACCGGAATGCTCCAGAACTGGAACTTCATGTGCGCGGAATGCCACTCTACAAATTTGAAACGCAACTATGACGAGGTCCAAAACACGTACACCACTTCCTGGTCGGAACTCAATGTATCATGCGAAGCCTGCCACGGTCCCGGATCGCGCCACATCACCTGGGAGCGTGCTTATGCCCAGGGTTTGCGGCCCAGGAATGAAGACGGCATGCGCGGCATGGTGGTGAATCTGCAATCACCAGACCAGGGGATGTGGCTCTTTGAGCCGGATAAAACCACTGCTGTCCGGTCGGAACCCCTGGCTTCGCGCATCGAAGTGGAATCCTGCGGTCGGTGCCACGCCCGCCGTGCTCCGCTGACAGCCACTTATGCATACGGCCGCCCATTTTTGGATGATTTTCGCCTGACTCTTCTGAACGAAGGCCTCTATCATGCCGATGGTCAGAACATGGACGAAGTGTATGTCTATGGTTCATTCCTCCAGTCCAAAATGTACGCCTCAGACGTGACCTGCAGTGATTGTCACGATCCCCATTCCACCCGTCCTCTGGGCGACGGTAATCAGGTGTGCGCCAAATGCCACAAGGCTGAAATTTTTGACACCCCCGATCACCATTTTCATCAAATGGGCAAAGGCGGCGACAGCTGTCTGGACTGCCACATGCAGTCGCGCAAGGTGATGGTGGTGGATGGCCGGCGGGACCACAGCTTCCGCATTCCCCGACCCGACCTGAGCCTTGAACTGGGCACTCCCAACGCCTGCAGTGATTGCCATCATGATCAAACGGTGCAGTGGTCCCAGGATGCCATTGTTCAGTGGTACGGTGCCGAGCGGTTGCAGGGCCCGCACTATGCGGTGGCTCTTCACGCCGGCCGCGTGGGATCTCCCCTGGCTCTGGACCGTCTTCGATTTCTGGTGCGTTCGCCCG